>QHUY01000087.1 GCA_003223415.1 Gemmatimonadota bacterium | reverse complement strand
CCAAGCCGGCGACGCCGGTGGTGCTGGATCAGACCGGGTGTCACTACGTCCCGCACGTGTTCGGCATCATGGTGGGCCAGACGCTGCAGATCAAGAACTCCGATGGTATTCTCCACAACATCAAGGCGAAGGGCACGAAGAACCGGCCCTTCAACATCAGCCAGCCGAGCGTGATGACGAGCGACCGGACGTTCACGGCGCAAGAGGTGATGGTGCCGCTGGAGTGCAACGTGCACGGCTGGATGCACGCCTGGGTGGGAGTGCTGCCGCATCCGTTCTACGCCGTGAGCGGCCGGGACGGCAGCTTCACCATCAAGGGCCTGCCGCCGGGCACGTACACGATCGAGGCGTGGCACGAGAAGTACGGCACCCAGACCGCGACGGTGACCGTCACCGCCGGCGCGCCCAAGACTCAGGATTTCACCTTCGCCGCGCACTAAGGGGGGGGACCGGCCATGCACTGGTGGCTGCCGCTCAAGGCGTCGACATTCGCGGGGCCCATCGACGGCCTGTTCATCGCGATTCTGATCATCACGGGGATCGCCTTCGTCGTCGTCGAGGCGGGGTTGATCTGGTTCATCGTCCGCTACCGCCGACGTCCAGGCCGCAAGGCCTTCTACACGCACGGCAACGCGCGCGCGGAGGTGATCTGGACCGCCATCCCCGCCGTGACCATGGTGGCGCTGGGGGTGATCAGCAATCACTACTGGGTGCAGATCAAGGGCCGCAACAGCATCCCGCCGAACGCCTACCCGATCGCCATTCACGCCAAACAGTTCGAGTGGCAGATTACCTACCCCGGGCCCGACGGTCGGCTCGGCACGGCCGATGATTTCACGGTGCGCAACCAGTTGCACGTGCCGGTCGGACAGCCGGTCGTCGTCCACCTCTCGTCGGAAGACGTGATCCATTCCTTTTACGTCCCCCAGCTGCGGGTCCGCCAGGACGTGGTCCCGGGGATGGACATCAAGGCGTGGTTCCAGGCGACCGTGCCCGGCGACTACGAGCTGGCCTGCTCCCAGCTCTGCGGGATGGGCCACTACAAGATGCGCGCGAGGGTCACCGTGCACACACAAGCCGATTTCGACGCCTGGATGAAACAGGCCGCCCAGGCTGGGACGGGAGGGACCGGCTCATGACCACCGCCGCCGCCCCGCATGCCGCGCCGCACGCCGGCCACGCGCCGATGGGCTTCTGGCGCAAATACATCTTCTCGACCGATCACAAGATCATCGGCATCCAGTTCCTGTTCGTCAGCCTGTTCTTCCTGCTGGTGGGCGGGTTTCTGGCGATGCAGATCCGCTGGCAGCTGGGCTTCCCCGGCCGGCCGATGCCGGGCGGGGGCATCCTCCCGGAAACGATGGCCCCGGGCGGCGTGATCCTCCCCGAGTACTACATCCAGCTGGTGACGATGCACGGCACCTTCATGGTGTTCTTCGCCATCATGCCGCTGCTCGTCGGCGTGTTCGCCAACTTCCTGATCCCGCTCAAGCTCGGGGCGCACGACATGGCGTTCCCGCGCATCAACATGTGGTCGTTCTGGACCGCCTTTCTCGCCGGGATGATCATGCTGGCCGGGTTCTTCGTGCCCGACGGTGCCGCTCGAGCCGGGTGGACGTCGTACGCGCCGCTCTCGGCCCGCCCGGACCTCTCCGGGGCGAGCTACGGGCAGATGCTCTGGTGCATCTCCCTCGTGTGCCTCGGCTTGTCGTCGATCCTGGGCTCGCTCAACTACATCACCACCGTGATCAACAACCGGGCGCCCGGGATGACGTGGTTCCGGATGCCGCTGTCGGTCTGGGCGCTGTTCATCACGGCCATCCTCGGCCTGCTGGCGCTGCCGGTGCTGTCGGGCGCCGCGATCATGCTGCTGTTCGACCAGACCATCGGCACGCACTTCTTCGATCCGGCCGCCGGCGGCCAGGCCCTGCTGTGGCAGCACCTGTTCTGGTTCTTCGGCCACCCCGAGGTCTACATCCTCATCCTCCCGGCGATGGGGATGGTCTCCGACATCATCGCCAACGGCAGCCGCAAGCCGATCTTCGGCTACCACTCCATGGTGTTCGCGATCGTCGGCATCGCGTTCCTCGGCTGGATGGTGTGGGGCCACCACATGTTCGTGAGCGGGATGAACCCGACGTTGGGGTCCACGTTCATGGTGTCGACCCTGATCATCGCCGTCCCCTCGGCGATCAAAGTGTTCAACTGGATGGGCACGATGTGGCGCGGCAATCTCCACTTCCACGTGCCGATGCTGAACGCGGTGGGGTTCGTCGCGATGTTCGTGATCGGCGGGCTGTCGGGCATCTACATGGCCGCGACCCCGTTAGACATGTTCATCCACGACACCTACTTCATCGTCGCCCACATCCATTACGTGCTGTTCGGCGGCAGCCTGTTCGCGCTGTTCGGCGCGATCACCTACTGGTACCCCAAGATGTTCGGGCGCGTGATGAGCGAGCGGTGGGGCAAGATCCACTTCTGGCTCACCCTGCTGTTCTACAACTGCACCTTCTTCCCGATGCACATCTACGGCATGGGCGGGGCGATGCGCCGGATCTACGACCCGACGCAATACGACTTCCTCAGGCCCTATCAGCCGCTGAACCAGTTCATCACGATCAGCGCGTTCCTCCTGTTCGCGACCCAGCTCATCTTCTTCGTGAACTTCTGGTGGAGCCTGTTCAAGGGAAAGAAAGCGGAGCAGAACCCGTGGCACGACAACGGGCTGGAGTGGACGCTGCCGAGCCCCGCGCCCCACGGGAACTGGGAGCGGGTGCCGACCGTGTACCGCGGGCCCTACGAGTTCAGCTCCCCCGAGGTCGCGGAGGACTACCTGCCGCAGACCCGCAAGCTCCCCACCGATCGTGAGCCGGTGCTCGCGCCGGTCGCGGGCGCCTGACCGAGAGGGGGGGGACCGACCGATGACACACGCCGCCGTTGCCGCTTCCGCGATGCGCCCGCCCTTCCCGGCCGAGCGCGGGGTGGATGTCTACAACAAGAAGCTGGGGATGTGGGTGTTCCTCGGCTCCGAGGTGATGTTCTTCACGGCCCTGATCGGCTCCTACGTGATCCTGCGGTTCGGGGCCCCGGGCCCCTGGGCGCTGCCGGGAAAAGTGCTGAACATCCCCGTCACCGCGTTCAACACGTTCCTGCTGATCTGCTCCTCGGTGTCCATGGTGAAGGCCTACGCCGCCATCGCCAACGGGGACCAGAAGTGGCTGAAGATCTGGTTCGGCCTCACCATCCTGTGCGGGGCCGGCTTCGTAGCGGTGCAGGCCTATGAGTACACGCACTTGATTCATCACGGCTTTCTCCCGAGCGGATACCGCGACGGCAGCGAATTGGCGGAGCTGGCCGCGGCCAATCCGGTGATGTACGGGCAGGCGGTGGCGGGACTCTACGGCTCGACGTTCTTCACCATGACGGGCTTCCACGGCTTCCACGTGACGTGCGGCGTGATCTCCATGCTCTACCTGTACGTCACGCGCGTGCTGCCGGGGAAATACACCAAGGACGACCATGCGGGGGTCGAAGTCGTCGGCCTGTACTGGCACTTCGTGGACCTCGTCTGGATCATCCTCTTCACGATCGTCTACCTGATCTGAGGCCCCCCCCCATGCACACCGCCCAACCTCACAAGCACCCCAACTACCTGCTGATCTGGCTCTACCTGTTCCTGTTGACTGTGGCGGAGCTCGGGCTGGCGTTCGAGCTCCCCATCTCCCGGAACATGAAGCTGATCCTGCTGCTGTTCCTGGCGGTGTGGAAGGCGTTGCTGGTCGCGCTGTTCTTCATGCACCTCAAGTTCGAGCGCTGGAACCTGAGAATCCTGGCGATCGTGCCGCTGCCGCTGGCGGCGATTCTCATCCTCGCGGTCATCACGGAGCACATCTGGTAGCCTTTCTCGAGCTGACGAAGCCCCGCATTACGCAGCTGGTCCTGCTGACCGCCGCCGCGGGGTTCTACCTCGGCTCCGAAGCCGGCGTACGGCTCGCCCTGCTGCTGCACACCTTGGTGGGGACCGCCCTCGTGGCGGGCGGTACCAACGCCTTCAACCAGCTCCGCGAGCGCGACGTCGACGCCCGGATGCTGCGCACCCGCGGCCGGCCGCTCCCCTCGGGCCGGGTCACGCCCCGCGCCGCCGGGGTCTTCGCCGCGGCCATCTCGGTCGCCGGCGTCGCCTACCTCGCGGCGCTGGTGAACCTCCTCACGGCCGGGCTCGCCGCCCTCACGCTCGTGAGCTACGTCGGCCTGTACACGCCGCTCAAGCGGCGCACCTCGCTCAACACCCTTGTCGGCGCGGTGCCCGGCGCCCTGCCGATCGTGGGCGGGTGGACCGCCGCGGGCGGCCGGCTCGACGCCGCGGCGCTGGCGCTGTTCTGGATCGTGTTCCTGTGGCAGCTGCCGCACTTCCTCGCCCTCGCCTGGATCTATCGCGAAGACTACCGCCGCGGCGGCCTCGCCATGCTGAGCGTCGGGGACGACGACGGCTCTCGCACCGCGCGCATGACCCTGCTCTACGCCGCGGCGCTGCTGCCGGTCAGCCTGCTGCCCTCACTGCTCGGACTCACCGGGGCGCTCTACTTCTATGGCGCCCTCGCGCTGGGTGTCGTTTACGCCGCCGTCGGCGCGCCGCTGCTGCGCGAGGCCACGCCCCGCGCGGCCTGGCGCGTGTTTCTCGTGTCGATCGTGTATCTCCCCGCCCTCCTCACGCTGATGGTCCTGGACAAGCCCCCCCCCCTTTCCGCGCTCGCGAGTTAGCCGCCCGCGATGATCCCCTTCCACAAGCTGCTGATCGCCACGGCGATCGTCTTCTGCGCGTTCATGGTGGTGTGGGCGGGGTGGCGCTGGCGGGCGGAGGGGGGCACGGGCACGCTCGCGTTGGGTGCGACGTTCGCGGTGCTGACCGCCGCCCTGACCTATTACCTGCGCAACCTGAAGCGTTTCCTCGGCCGATGACCCCCCCCCCTTCGTCTCCCCGCTGCTCGGCGCGCTCAACCTCCTGCTCCAACACGACGACTCCCACATGGAGCACGTCTACTTTTGGAGCGCCATCCTCATCGTTCTTACGCCGGCCTTGGTGTTCGGCGGCATCGGGGTGTGGCTCTACCGGCAATGGCGGCGGGAGCGGTCAAACACCTGAGTGCGGAATGCGGATTGCGGAATGCGGAATTGCAAGGGGAGTTCGTGACCTCATGGTGCGGCTCGAGCTCGCCCTCACTATTCCGCATTCCGAATTCCGCATTCCGCATTTGCCATTAGATTGCACGCAATGAGCCCCGCCACCCCCGAGCATCGCCAAGTCGTCCGCTACGCGTTCTACAAGCTGGAGCCGGCGTGGCGCCGGCTGCCGGCGGAGCGCCAGGCGGCGGCCAAGACCGAGTTGGGCGAGACGATCGAGCGCTACCACGGGCGCCTGCTGCTGCGGCCGTACGGGCTGGTCGGCATCCGCGGCGATTGCGACTTCCTGCTGTGGCAGGTGGCCGAGGACCTGGACGCGCTGGTGGAGCTGCAGACCGCGCTCAACCGCACCGACCTCGGCGCCTATCTGACGATCCCCTACAGCTACCTGGCGATGACCCGCCGGTCCATCTATGAGTTCCCCGCCGAAGCGCCGCGCGACCAGCGGCTCGTCATCCGGCCCAGCGCGGCGAAGTACCTGTTCGTCTATCCGTTCATCAAGACGCGCGCCTGGTACTCGCTCCCCAAAGCCGAGCGCCAGCGGATGATGGACGAGCACGTGCGGGTCGGCCGCAAGTATCCCACCATCCGGCTCAACACGACGTACTCCTACGGCCTCGACGACCAGGAGTTCGTGGTCGCGTTCGAGGGCGACAACCCCGCGCAGTTCCTCGACCTCGTGATGGAGCTGCGGGAGAGCGAGGCGTCCTCCTACACGCTGCGCGACACGCCCACCCTGACGTGCGTGCAGATGTCGCTGTGGGATCTCCTGGACACGTTGGGCGGCGCGAGCGCCACGCGGTCGGTCGCCCCGGCCACGCGAGGCGACGGGTTCACACCGGTGTGCGATGCCGCCGACCTCCCGCCCGGCACGAGCAAACGGGTGTACGCCGCCGCCGAGGCCGTGGCGCTGTTCAACGTCGGCGGCACGATCCACGCGATCGCGAACCGCTGCACCCACGCGCGCGCCAGCCTGTCCGAGGGCACCGTGGATGCCGCGAAATGCGTGGTCGTCTGCCCCTGGCACGAGGGCGTGTTCTCGCTCGAGACGGGACAGGTGCTGGCCGGCCCTCCCACCGCGGCCGTCCAGACGTATCGGGTGAAAATCGAAGGGGATACGATTCTCATCGCCGAGGCGCGCGAGCCCACGGTTGCCTCCGCTCCCCGGTCCTGACGACAGCCACTTCTTGAAGGCGTGCCGGCGCGAGCCGGTGGACGTCCCGCCCGTCTGGTTCATGCGCCAGGCCGGACGTTACCTGGCGGAGTATCGCGCGCTCCGCGCCAAGCACTCGCTGCTCGAGTTGTGCCACCACCCGGCGCTCGCCGCCGAGGTCACCCTCCAACCGATCGCGCGCCTTGGGGTGGATGCGGCCATCCTGTTCGCCGACATCCTGCTGCCCTTCGAGCCGCTCGGACTCGGGCTTTCCTTCGCCGCAGGCGAGGGACCCCAGATCGAGCGCCCCATCCGCGACGCCGCGGCGGTGCGGCGGCTCCCCGCCCCGGACCCCGCGCAGAGTCTCGACTACGTGCTCGAGGCCGCGCGGCTCGTCGCCAGCGCGCTGCCGGCCGACGTGCCGCTGATCGGGTTCGCCGGCGCGCCGTTCACGCTCGCGAGCTACGCCATCGAAGGGGGGGGAAGCCGCACGTTCACGCGCACCAAGGCGTTCATGTACCAGGAACCTGACGCCTGGCACCTGCTGTTGGAGCGGCTCGCGGAGTTCGTCGGCTGTTACCTCGCCGCGCAGGCCGCGGCCGGCGCGCGGGCGCTGCAGCTGTTCGACAGTTGGGTCGGCTGCCTGTCGCCCCAGGACTACCGCTCCTACGTCCAGCCCCACACCCGCCGGACGCTGGCGCTGGCGGCGCAGTCGGGCGTCCCCGTGATCCACTTCGGGACGGGCACGGCACCGTTCCTCGAGGACTTCGCGGCCGCGGGCGGGGACGTCATCGGCGTGGACTGGCGGATTCCGATTGACCAGGCCTTCGACCGCGTCGGCCCGACGCGCGCGGTGCAGGGCAACCTCGACCCTGCCGTGCTGCTCGCCCCGGCCACCGTGCGCGAGCGGCAGGTACGGGACGTGCTGGCGCGCGCCGGCGCGCGCGCCGGCTTCATCTTCAACCTGGGCCACGGTGTGCTGCCGGAGACGCCGGTCGAGGCGGTGCGGGCGGTGGTGGAGCAGGTGCACGGTGGCTGAGTTCGCGGTGCTGCTGATGGCCTATGGGGGCCCGAGCACCCTCGCCGATGTGGAGCCCTACCTCCTGGACGTGCGCGGCGGGCGGCCCACCAGCCCGGAGCTGGTCGCCGAGATCCGACACCGCTACGAGCTGATCGGCGGCCGCTCGCCGATCCTCCCGATCACCCAGGCGCAGGGCGCGGCCCTCGCCGGCGAGATTGGCGTCCCGGTCTACATCGGGATGCGGCACTGGCACCCGTACGTCGTGGACACGGTCAAGCAGATCGTGGCCGATCACTATCGGCGGCTCGTCGCGATCGTGATGGCGCCGCACTATTCCGGGATGTCCGTCGGCGCGTACGAGAAGACGCTCCTCAAAGCGTCCGGAGGGGGGGGGGCGGGGCGGCTCGAGATCGCGCTGGTCCGGAGCTGGGGCGACCACCCGCTGTTCCTGGGCGTGGTAGCGGCGCACCTCACGCAGGCCCTGCGGCGCTTCCCCGACGCCAGCGGAGTGGACGTGGTGTTCACCGCCCACAGCCTGCCGCGACGCATTCTCGCGGCCGGCGACCCCTATCCGGACCAGCTGCGGGCGAGTGCCGCGGCCGTGGCGGGCAAACTGGGGCTCGCGTCCTGGGAGCTCGCCTATCAGAGCGCCGGCGCTACCAGCGGCCCCTGGCTCGGTCCCGACGCCGGCGAGGTGCTCGCGCGGCTGGCGGGCGAGGGACACCGCGACTTCGTGATCGCGCCGATCGGCTTCGTATGCGACCACGTCGAGATCCTCTACGACGTGGACGTGGCCTACCAGGAGCTGGCGCGAAAGCTCGGTGTACGCCTCGAGCGCATGCGGTCGCTCAACGACGACCCGATGCTGATCGCGTGCCTCGCCAACTTGGTGCGGACCGCGGCGGCCGGGCGGGGATGGATGGATTGAAGATCGCCGTCGTGGGGGCGGGGATCGCCGGCCTCACGGCCGCCTTGGCGCTGCAGCGCGTGGGGACCGACGTCCTGGTGCTCGAGCAGGAGCAGCGGCCGGGCGGGGTCCTGGTCACGGAGCGACCCGGAGGACGCTGGGTCGTCGAAGGCGGGCCGGACAGCTGGCTCGCGTCCGACCCCGAGCTGGCCACGCTGGCGCGGGAGCTCGGAGTCGCCGAGCGGATCATCGGCCAACAGGCCGCGGGCGCGTCCCGGTGGGACGGCAGGAGGCTGGGGCCGCTCGCCGTGGGCGAGGCCGCGAAACTGCTCGGCTTCGAGGTCGAAGGCTCCGACCTACGGGCTGGCTTCCAGACCTTCAAGACGGGGATGGCGGACATCATCGAGGCGCTCGTGGCGGCGCTGCGGCCGGGCACGCTGCGCCGGGCCGGCGTGACCGCGGCTCGCCCCACGGCGCACGGCTACCGGCTGAGCGCTACGGGCGGGTCCGCCATCGACGTGGCCGGCATGGTGATCGCGCTCCCGCTGTTTGCGGCAGCGCGGCTGCTGCTCGGCCTCGATGCCGCGGTCGCGCATTCGCTGCAGGAGGTGACGTACCTGCCGAGCCTGTCCGTCTCCCTGGCCTACCGGCGCGAGCAGATCGGCACGCCGCTTGAGGGCACGGGGTTCTTGACGGCGCCCCAAGCGAACGACGTCGTGCGGGCCTGCACCTTTGCGTCGCTCAAGTTTGCCGGCCGGGCGCCCGGGGGGCATGTCCTGCTGCGCGCATTCCTGGCCTGGGGGGAAGGGGAAGCGAGGTCGCTCGCGCATGCCCGTCTTACCAGCATCCTGAAGATCTCCGGGGAGCCGCTCTGGGCGCGTGTGTTCCACTGGCCGCGAGCGATTCCTGTCTACAAACCGGGCCATGCCGAGCGGTTGGCGGTGGTGCGGGAGCGGCTGGCGGCGTTTCCGCCGATCGCGCTGTGCGGCGCGGGCTGCGACGGGCCGGGCGTGTCGGCGTGCGTGCGGTCCGCGAGGGCCGCCGCCCAAGCGGTGCTCAGCCGGGGCTAGCGGGTCGCCATTTTGACCTGCACACTTTGTGTCTGCAGCCTCGTCAGGCCAGGCCGCTGGTTCGGACCGGGCGGGAGGCTTGTCCACAAAGGAGGTCGCCTATGGCCACTCGCCTCGTCCTGCTGTTCCTCGGTGCCCTATCGCTCGCATGCGCTGAGGAGCGCACCGTCGCCCCGCCCCTCGCCCCGCCGTCGTTGTCGCTCCAGGGCGCCCCGCCAGCGGCCGCTTCCCAGTTCTATGCCCAGCACAACCTCGTCTCCGACGGGTTCGTGCCAGCGGACCACCCCGATGCCAATATGGTCAACGCCTGGGGACTGGCTTCCAGCGCGACGTCGCCGTGGTGGATCTCCGACAATGGGACGGGCCGCTCCACGCTCTATAACGTCGGTACCGGCGCCATCCCGCTGATCGTCACGGTTCCAGGCACGGGGGGCAACCAGAGCGCGCCCACCGGTATGGTGTTCAACGGCGGCACCGGCTTTGTCGTGACCAACAGTGGAGGGACGAGCGCGGCGCGCTTCATCTTCGCGAGCGAGGACGGTACCATCTCCGGATTCCGGGGGGTTCCCGTGGTGATCGCCGTGAACAACTCGGCGAGCGGCGCCGTGTACAAGGGGCTGGCGATCGCCAGCACCTCCAGCGGCGACGTCCTCTACGCGACCAACTTCCACGCCGGCACCGTCGACGTGTTCAACAGCACCTTCCACGCCGTCACTATGACAGGCAAGTTTACCGACCCCGATCTCCCCCCAGGCTACGCACCCTTCGGGATCCAGAACATCGGCGGCACCATCTACGTGACCTACGCGCTGCAAGACGCCGACCAGCACGACGACGTGCCGGGCGAGGGGCACGGGTTCGTGAATGCCTTTGACGCCGGCGGCAATCTCATCCGCCGCGTCGCTTCCAAGGGTCAACTCAACTCGCCCTGGGGGCTTGCGCTCGCCCCCGCGAGTTTCGGCTCCTTCAGCGACGACCTGCTCGTCGGAAACTTCGGCAACGGCCGTATCCACGCCTTCGATCCCGCGAAGCTCAACGGTCGGGGCGAGTTTCAGCAGCGCGGCCCGCTCCACGCCGCGGACGGCAGACCGATCGAGATCGGCGGCCTCTGGGCACTCGGCTTCGGCAAGGGCGCCGCCAACAACGGGCCGCAAACTACGCTCTTCTTCACTGCCGGCCCCGGCGACGAGCAGCACGGCCTGTTCGGGACGCCCGTGGTGGCCCCGACTCCGGGAGGGGGGCACTAGAGCAGCGCCTTCGCGGCGGCCACCACGCGCTCCACCGTCGGCCCCAGCTCCTTGTAGATCCGCTGGTAGGGCGCCGACGCCCCAAAGCGCTCGAGTCCGAGCACCATCCCGCGCTCACCCACCCAGCGGTACCACGGCTGGGGGGACGCCGCTTCCACGGCGATCCGGGCGCCGATCCCGGGGGGCAACACCGCGTCGCGGTAGCTCTCGGGCTGTGCCGCGAAGTACTCCATGCACGGCATGCTCACGACCCGCGCCGGAATGCCGTCCGCCGCGAGCCGTTCGAACGCGCTGAGCACCAACTCCACTTCCGACCCGGTCCCGATCAGCACGATCCTAGGCGTCTTACCCCTCGGTGTCTCGCCGAGCACGTAGGCGCCGAGTCGCAAGCCATTGGCCGGCGCGTATTTCGCGCGGTCGATGATCGGCAACTTCTGCCGCGTGAGCACGAGCGCCACCGGCCCCTGGTCGTGCAGCACCGCCGCCCGCCAGGCCTCCGCCACCTCCGTGGCGTCCGCGGGCCGGATCACCGTCATGTTGGGGATTGCACGCAGCGCGGCCAGCTGCTCGATCGGCTGGTGGGTCGGGCCGTCCTCGCCGAGGCCGATGCTGTCGTGCGTGAATACGTAGATGGGGCGCAGGTGTGCCAGCGCCGCCAGCCGGATCGGCGGCCGCATATAGTCGGAGAAGATCAGGAACGTCCCGCCGTAGGGAATGAATCCCTGGTGGTAGCACAGGCCGTTCAGGACGGCGCCCATCCCGTGCTCGCGCACGCCAAAGTGGAAGGTGCGCCCGCCCTTCACCTCGGTATTGGTGGAGCCGGTGAGGTCGGCAGATCCTCCGATCAGCTCGGGCAGCTTCGGGGCGATCGCGTTGAGTACTTTGCCTGACGCGGCGCGCGTCGCCATGGCGCCGTCAGTCGCGGTGAACGTGGGTAGCCCCGCGTCCCACCCCTCCGGCAGGCGACCGGCGAGCCGTCGGTCGAGCTCGGCGGCGAGGCCGGCGTGCGCGCTCTTGTAGGCGGCGTAGCGCTCCTGCCACTCCGCCTCGAGCCGCGCGCCGCGCTCGCGCGCCCGGCGCCAGTGGGCGAGCGACTCCCGCGGCAGAGTGAACGGGTCGAGGGAGGGCCAGCCGAGGTTCTGCTTGGTGAGCTTCACTTCCTCCGCCCCCAGCGGCTCCCCGTGC
>QHUY01000182.1:10224-12254 GCA_003223415.1 Gemmatimonadota bacterium | reverse complement strand
TGGCTGGCGCGCATGCTCGCGGGGGGCGAGGATCCGCTCTACCTCGCGCGGCGCCTGGTGCGGATCGCGTCCGAGGATGTGGGGCTCGCGGACCCGCGGGCGCTGTCGGTGGCGCTCGCCGCGAAGGACGCGTATCACTTTCTGGGGACGCCGGAAGGCGAGCTGGCGCTCGCCGAAGCGACGGTGTATCTCGCCACCGCGCCCAAGTCGAACCGCGTCTACGAGGCGTTCAGCCAGGCGACCGACGCGGCCGCGCAGCATCCCGCCGAGCCCGTGCCGCTGCACATCCGCAATGCCCCCACGAGGCTCATGGAGGAGCTGGGCTACGGGGCGGGGTACAAGTACGCGCACGCCTTCGAGCACGCCTACGTGCCGCAGGAGTACCTCCCGGAAGCGCTACGGGGGGCGAAGTGGTACGCGCCGACGGAGTCGGGGTACGAAAAGACCATTGGAGAACGAATGGAATTCTGGAGACAGGTGAAGGAGCAGGTCGCGCGGGAAACGGGAAACGAGAAACGGGAATCGTGATCCCCAGCCCGTTTCCCCTTTGCCGTTTCACGCTTCCCGTCGCCCTCCTGTGCGCCGCCTGCGCGACCCTGGGCCACCTCGCGTTCACCGAACCCGACCTGACGCTGCAAGAAATCGACATCACCGGCATCGGGCTCTCGGGCGGCACGGTCGATCTTGTGTTCGACGTGTACAATCCGAACGATTATCGCATCCGCTCTACGCGGCTCGAGGTGGGGATCGACCTCGAGGACAGGCATTTCGGCGACGCCCTGCTCGAGCGGCCGCTCGACCTCTCCCGCACGAACCACAGCCGCGTCGTGGTGCCGGTGCGGTTCGAGTGGGCGGGCCTGGGCGCAGGCGCGAAGGCGTTGCTCACCCACAAGGCGGTGGGGTTCGGCGTCACGGGCCACCTGTTCCTCGACACGCCGCTCGGCGATAAGACGGTGACCCTGAAGGGGAAGGGCAATGTGCCGCTGCGGAAGCTGATTCGATAACGTCTACTTCGGCGTTATCCGGTAGACGTCCCCGCCTTGAAGCATGATGTACAATTCCCCCTCGAGAGCATGCGAGTCATGACAACCTCCTCTGGCAGCCGTGTCGGCTTGTCAGGTACGTAGCGATCCCGGCTATTTTGTCCCCACCAACCGACTCTCGAGCAGCAGTCTCAACGGTAGCCGGTCGCCGATCGCCCTCCGCAGGGTAGCTGGCAGCGCGCTCAGCAATTCCTCGCACCACGTGATCGGCAGTACGGGCACGCGCAGATACCTGCCTTTGACTCCGACGTACCCGCTGATCCTCGAGAATCCCACTGTCTTGAACAAGTCGCTCAATTCCGTCCGTGTGTATTCTCTCAAGTGAAATCCGGTCGCGACCGTATCGAAGTAGCGTGAGATGTCGTGCGGCCCGGTGAGCCGGCTCGGGGTGATGCAGATATAGACTCCCCCAGGGGCTAGCACCTGCACGATGTTTTTCAGTTGTTCGACAGCGTCGTCAGGGTGTAGGTGTTCCACGAGCTGATTGCTGTAGCAGACATCGACGCTTTCTCTTGGTAGAGGAATGCTGCACCCATCCGTAAGGATGAGTTGAAAATTGTCGGGCGGCAGCGCGCTGCGGGTGATTTCTTCGGACACATCGACGGCATACACCTTTCGTGTAAGCTTCGCCACTTCAAACGAAAGGGCGCAGTCTCCGGGTCCGATCTCCAGGAACGTCGTATCGCTATCGAGGAAGCGCCCGAGGAATCTCATCTGCCACGAGACCGCAGCAACGGTCTCGCGAGGAGAAGACTTGCGCGTTAGTTGAGGATGATGTGGGACTCGCTGATACAGCTCGTCATACACCGCGGCGTACAAGTGCCGTCGCTCTTGCCGCGACGCGATTCGCAGCTTGGCGGCCAATTGTTTCTCTATCTCATAGTGCTCTCTCAGCTGCTGCGCCGTTCTGTCACCGGCGCTCTGCTGTGGGGTCATGATACTGTTCTCACGGCGTAAGGGCCGCTCTGCAGCGATCATGGCCCGGGT
>QHUY01000182.1:9318-10145 GCA_003223415.1 Gemmatimonadota bacterium | reverse complement strand
CTCGTTCTCTACAGCTGACAGCACCGTGGGGTTCATTCACTGGGCGCCGCGTCATCTGATCGCGTCGTCCCGGGGCTGCGGTGGCACGGAATCCACGGTACAGATCGGCTCCCGACCGCTCGCCGTAGTGTAGCAGCGCTACCACACGATCCGTGGAGGTCATCGGCTGCCGCCGGCGTCGCTGACGTGGAAGTTTGCCAGCCGCCGATCACCGGGCACCGCACCGTTCCAACACTCGACGCCCTGGCTATCGGGCGCCCGCCGGACCAGTGCCTCGACCATGCGCTGAACCACCTGCACTGCCCTCGGAGCGTCCTCGATCCCCACGACACCCGCGATGCCGCACATCACCCGTCAGGGAACCGAAAAAGAGGCGACGTCGGATGGTCTAGGATGCCCGCGCCGGATCTGGTGTTTGGAACGCGCCAAACCCGCGACCACGTGGACCAAGTGCGCCCGGTCGTCGGGGTAGGGGAAGCGGGGAAGGGCGAACCGGCCGAGGGCTCCCTGGCTGCGAACACCGCAGGGAGTCGCGTAACCGGGCACCGTCGTCAGCGCCGCCTTCACCCCGGCGCGCTGCGCTGCCTCGAGACCCCGTCGCCCGACCGCGCGCGTCTCGCCGTTGGGATAACAGAGCACCGGTACGCACGCGTCGGTCTCCTGGCTCAGGCGGCCGTACGATTCGCGGATCTCCCAGTCGCAGACCTCGTCGGCGGCCGAGCTCAGAATCCGATGGGTCACGGTATGGGGACCGAACGTCGCGCCGAGACGCGCCGTACGGCGAACCTCGTCCCAGCGGATGGGCGCGAACTCGGGCGGTGGGTTCG
>QHUY01000182.1:5226-9295 GCA_003223415.1 Gemmatimonadota bacterium | reverse complement strand
CCGCCCCGTCCAGCCATTGGAGCCGGTCCACCACGTCGGCCTGCACGCCGGCCAGCGCGCCCGCCGTCGACCAGCGATACCGGCGTTCTTCGGGTCCCAGTGCCAGCCGAAGCGAGGACCGCCGTGTGCGCGTGAGGAGGTACTCCACCCGATCCCACCATAGCCAGAGCTGCCCATCGAGGAATCCCGTCGTGACGAACAGTGTCACCGGACAGTCGTACTCGGCGAAGATCGGAGCGCCGATGCGGGCGAAGTCATCATAGCCGTCGTCGACCGTGAAGGCCACGGCAGGCGCCGTCAGGCGACCATTGCCTTCATCGAGCAGGTCGAGCACGTCGGTCATGCTGAGCAAGCGGTACCGATGCCGACGGAGGTATGCCAGATAATCGCGCAGCGTTGCGGGGTCAGTCCCTGCGACCCCCAGGGCCGGGTCGGTAAACCGGTGGAGTGTGAAGATCGACAGCAGGCCGCGCCCGACCCGCCGGAGTGTGAAGATCGACAGCAGGCCGCGCCCGACCCGCCGGAACAGGGGCGCGAAGACGTCCGCGCTCAGGACCTGACGCGCGAGGCGGCGAAACACGCTCACGCAAGGCCGAGCGGCAGATCGCGGTCCGGTCGCCCGCCGCGCACGCTACCGCCGCACCACCTGCGAAAGCCAGCGCGCGCCGCTGCTCACCACCGCCGCCAGGCGCGCTGGCAACCAGCGAGGCTCGAGCACCCAATCATCGGCCACCTCCGCCATGTGCTTGCTGAACAGCCGCTTGAAGTCCGAGATCCCACCCACGGGGTCGCCTGATCCCGTGGTGCCCGTGGTCACGCCACCCAGATCGAACCACGTCGCGCCGCCTCGTTTCGCCCACAAGATCAGGTCCCAGAACAGCGGGTGCACGACCCACACGCGACCGAGATCGGTGGGCCGTGAAGACGCTCCGGCGACGTAGCTCACGCTCTGCCCGTTCCAGCATCCCCACGCGAAGCCGAGCAAGGCGTCCGGACCCTCCCGGTCAGTGCGGAACAACCCGACCAGCCGCGCAGCGTCGGGGACGCGGCGCGACAGCTCGACGACACCCGCCCAGTCCCATAGCCCCTCGTAGCGCCCGCCCGTGCGCGCGAAGGTCTCGCGCGACAGCCCCTCCAACCGGTCCGCCAGGCGGGTGTCGTCGACAGGGCGAACTTGTACGGGCAGCTTCGCCACCGAGCGAAGCGCTCGCCGTGCCAAGGTGCTGAAGGAGGCGAAGAGCTCGTCCTCGCTCGGTCGCAGGTCGAGGGTGAGCGTCGTGCGCCAATTCCGTGTGATGGCCGCGCGGGCGAAGCCCGCCTGCGCCAGCAGCTCGCCGAGTCGCGCGCGCGTCTCGGCGTCCCGCGAGAAGACCTCCACCGTCAGGCGCAGTACCCGACGCTCCCCGTGCGCTACGCCCACCAAGGCGTCCACGGCCGCGGGCCACAGCGGGCGCGGCACGGCCTCCCCGAAGCGCTCGATCCGCAGGACACGAAGACCTGGCACTGCACGGCTCGCTGCCGCGTCGATGGCGAATGCCCCGACGCAGCGGCCGTCCTGTGCGCGGAGAACCACGCACAGCGACTCGACGCCCCGGCGCGCCAGCGCCCACCCGGCCCGATGGGGCAGGGGCAACCGGATCCCCGCGCGTGCCAGGTCCTGCTCACATGCCTCCCGCTCGGCCGACCCGTCACGGAGCAGCGTGATGGTGGAAACCAGATCAGCCACGGGGCTCCACCACACAGCCGTGTGCCCACGCAGAAGCCGCAGGTAACCGGGCCCACCAGCAGTCGCGCATGAGAATGTCCTCGCCCTTGGTAGCATCATGCGTACCACGGTCTAAGTGATGGGAGTGCGTCGCTGCGCATGAGGCGGCAGAAGGTCGGCGCTCGGTTGTTGCAAGTCTGAGACACTGCCGATTCGCGGGGCCAATTCGCCCGCAGGACCCGTTCACCGCGGGCTCAAGCCGGTTAGTGTGGCCAGAGTGCAACAACAAGAACGATTCATGCTCGCAGGGCCACATCACGGTGAGTATCGCTAAGTGTAAATGCGACATTCAGTTCAAGGATCGATCTTGGCTGAGGTTCTTGAGCGTCGCTCTTGCACTTCTTGCCGGGCTACTGAACCAAGGAATTCCGTCATTGCGCGCTACGACGTGGGGGCTGGTGTCCGCGCGCCACTCCCCAATGGGGCTCTCGGGCGCGGCAAGCGGCTTTCTTGTCGGCGTGGGGGCGGCCGCGGCCTCCACGCCAAGCGACGTCGGCTGACGCGATGGACGAGCGCGCGGTGCATCCCGTCGCCCAGTCCGCCGAGCGGGCGGCGCCCGGTGGCCGTCCGGTCTCGGTGCTGCTGTGCGCCCCGGTGCACATGCTGGGCGGCCACACAATCGCGGCGCGCAACCTCGCCGAACGGTTCAGCCAGCACCCCCACGTGCATGCGTCGCTGCAAGCTATCGATCCCCGGCTGCCGTGGCCGCTGCGCTGGCTGACCGACGTCAAGCTGGTTCGATCAGTGACGCGTCCGCTCCTGTTCGCTCTCGGGCTCGCGCGAGCGGCTCGGCGCGTGGACGTCGTGCATGTGTTCGCCGCAGCCCACACGGCCTTCTTTTTCACCGCGATGCCGGCGCTGCTGATGGCGCGCTGGCTCCGTAAGCCCATCGTCCTGAATTATCACGACGGGCGGGCGGAGAGCCACCTCCGACGCTCACCGCGGGTGTTGCGGTGGGCGATGGCCCGGGCAGCCGCGCTCGTGGTGCCGTCGGCGTTCCTGCAGAGGGTGTTCGCGCGCCACGGGTTCGAGGCGCTCGTCATCCGCAACGTCGTCGACACCGCGGCGTTCCGCTTCCGCGATCCGGTGCCGCTGCGCCCGCGCCTCATTTCGACGCGGGCGCTCGAGCCGCTGTACGCGGTCGACAACACGCTGCGCGCGTTCGCGCTCGTGCGCTCCCGGGTGCCTGACGCGGAATGCGACGTGTACGGCGTCGGGGCGTCCGAGGCGGGCCTGCGGCGCCTCGCCAGAGCGCTGGGGGCGCCAGGGATCCGGTTTCACGGCGGGATCCCCCATGGGGAGATGCCGGCGGCGCTCGCAAGGGGGGGGATCCTCGTCAACAGCTCCCGCATTGACAACCAGCCCCACACTATCATCGAGGCCTTCGCCGCCGGCGTGCCGGTGGTCACGACCCCGGCCGGCGGCGTCACGGACATGGTGGAGCACGAGCGCACCGGGCTCTTCGTTCCCATGGACCAGCCCGAGGGTCTGGCCGAGGCAATCCTGAGATTGCTGCACGAGCCCGGGCTGGTAGCGCGGCTCACGCGGGCGGCGCAGGCCGAGTGCGCTCGGTACAGCTGGATTGTTGCGGGGCCACAATGGGCCCGGTTGTACCGCGGGCTGACTGACGGGGTGGGAGTTCAGAGCACCCACCGGATCAAGGAAGTCGTCGAGCGAGCAGATACCTGAGCCGCGAGCGGTTCTTGGTGAACGCGAAGACCAGGAAGACTTCGGCTCGCCCCAGCGGCGTGAGGCGTGCTGGAGTCCACGCCTCTGCATAACGCCTCAGTGTCTGCTCACCGGACAGCGACGCCAGGGACGTGAGGAGCGCACAATTGAGCTCGTTGTAGCGCGGTGGACTGAGATAGCGGTGTGATCCGTACCAACTCCACTTCCCCCTGTAGTCCCACCAGGGGAGCCAATGCTTCAGCCCCTCGATTCCATCGGCGAAGAGCCGGAAGGTGTGGGGGTCGTTGGTTTGGGCAAACAAGTCGTAAAGGCCGAGCAGGCTGAAGAGAAAGCCGTCGAGCACTCGCGGCAGCGGATAGGCCGGGTACTCCTCGTACAGGGCGTGTCCGGCTTCGAACGTCCGGAGTCCACCCTCCTCGACGCTCTTCTCAAACACTCGCGTCGCAGCGCGACAAAGGTGCACCAGGTCTTGGCGGCCCGTCATGCGACAGCCTCGCACGAGGACACTGATCGCCAAGCCCTGCGCCATCGCGCAGATCCATGGCGCCTTTAGCTCGCATTGCCCTTCGTGAAGGTCGAAGGTGTACGGCCACACGATGGACCCGTCGTCCCACC
>QHUY01000182.1:1898-5217 GCA_003223415.1 Gemmatimonadota bacterium | reverse complement strand
GAGCCGCCCGGGTCGCTGCCGCGGAGCGCGCGTTCCAGGCTCGTCAGCCCGTACCACGCGACGTACGAGGGGTTGTACGTCGGCCCGAATGTTCGGGAGCGGTGTACCGGAATCCCGTCTGGGTCGAGCTCCATGGCGTCGAAGAACAACCGCTCGCTGTAGAGGTAGTAGTGAAGCGACTCGCGAGGCCCGGCCGTCGCCACCACCTCTAGAGGGTAACGGAAGCGGAAGCGGAACAACTCGTTCGCGAGCGCCCGGCTGGCCCACCAGATGGGCGCCAGCCGCCCTGGCCACGGGCGGATCGGTGCGACGAGCGTCATCCTTTCACCACGAGCCAGTTTCCGATGGCGAGATGTGTCGCGCCGGACCGGTCGAAGACGTCCAAGGCGTCCTCGAGCCGGCTTACGAGCGGGTATCCATGAAGGAGTTCTTCACCCGCCGGAGGCGTTCTTCTTGGATGGCGGCGACGACGTGACCGTCCTCGTACAGACAGGCCGCCGCGTTGTGGCCGTCATTGATGCCCACGACTTTCACTGGGGCACCGCCGTGTCTTCGCGTGCCGAACCTGCACGGGCGCAACCCGGGTGGTCGCGGACTACCCCCTCGAATACCTGCACGATACGTTCGGCAGTGTCCCCGCTGCC
Source organism: Gemmatimonadota bacterium (assembly GCA_003223415.1). GTDB lineage: Bacteria > Gemmatimonadota > Gemmatimonadetes > Gemmatimonadales > GWC2-71-9 > 13-1-40CM-70-15. The sequence continues at coordinate 4,573 of QHUY01000182.1, read as the reverse complement.
GTACAGCGGAGGGTGGGGCGGGCGATTCTGGCGATGGCGCTCCACGGCCGCCGTGATGGCGTCTGGGTCGGTGCTTGCGAGAACGTTCCAGCGCACGTCCACCGTTTCCACCCACTCCGTTTGCTCGCGGAGGGTGACGCACGGCACCTCCAAGTAGTACGCTTCCTTCTGCACACCTCCCGAGTCGGTGAGTATAGCGGTGGCGCACCGCTCGAGCTGCAACATGTCCAGGTAACCGACTGGCTCGATGACGCGGACGTTGGGGCCAGGTGTCAGCCCGAACTCCGCGAGGCGCTTCCGGGTGCGCGGGTGCAGGGGCAGCACTACAGGCTGGTCGAGGCGCGATATGCCGTCGAGAATGCCCTGCAACCGCTCGGCGACATCAGTGTTCTCGGCGCGGTGCACCGTGCAGAGATAGAATGTTCCGGCGCAGAGCTTGACTGCTTGCGGGTATGGCGAGAATCGTCGGGCGCGCTCGGCGTGCTGCTGCACTGCGTCGAGCATGATGTCACCGACGACGTGTACCCCGGCGTGGATCCCCTCTGCGGCGAGTTGTTGCGCCGCGTGGGACGAGGGGGCGAATAACCACGTCGAGAGGTGGTCGGTCAGGACGCGGTTTATTTCTTCGGGCATGGAGCGGTTGAAGCTGCGCAGCCCGGCCTCGACGTGAGCCACGGGGATCTGGAGTTTGGCGGCCGCGAGCGCGCCGGCGAGCGTCGAGTTCGTGTCCCCGTAGACGAGCACGACGTCAGGCCGTTCGCGCCGCATCACCGGCTCGAGCCTCGTGAGCATCGCCCCGGTCTGCGCGCCGTGCAGTCCACTCCCCACGCCCAAGTGGTGATCCGGCTTGGGGAGGCCGAGTTGCTCGAAGAACACGGCGGACATCCCGTCATCGTAATGTTGCCCCGTGTGCACGAATACCTCGTCGAAGCGGTGGCGCAGCGCCTCACACAGCGGTGCGGCCTTGATGAACTGCGGACGGGCTCCGACGACGGTCAGGAAGCGCATGCCGGCGCCGCCTGCGTCAAGTGCTTGAGGAGCATAACTGTGCGTAGCACTCGAGGAGCGTCGCCTCCTCGCACCCCCAATTGAACCGTGCGTGCACCGCCGCGCGTCCTCGGGCCCCCATCGCCGCCCCCTCAGCGGGGTGCTCGAGGAGCCAGTGAATTGCGGCGGCAATTGCTTGGGGATCGAGCGGGTCTACTACGAGCCCGCATCGGGTTCCCTCGACGATCTCTTGCCACAGGGGGAAGTGCGATGCGACGACCGGCAGCCCGGCGGCCATGTACTCGAACAGCTTGTTCGGCTGCGACTCGATGTGGTTGGGGCGGGGATGGAAGAGGACGAGACCGAGGCGAGCCTGCGCGAGCGTTTGCACGACCTCTGCGCGGCGCAGCACGCCGCGGTACTCGACATGTCGCCACTCAGGGAGCGCGCGCAGGCGCGCTTCGATCGCCGGGGTGTCGAAGCGTCCGGCCAGCAGGAAGCGCACCCCGCGCTGCGGGGTTAGGCGCCCGACGGCCTGCACCATCTCCACCGCGCCCCGTATCTCGTTGATCACGCCCACGTACGTCGCCGCCGCCGGTCGGCTCGCATAGGGGGGCCCCTCAGCGTGCGCGAATTCCGACGGCAATGGGAAGTTCTGCACCACCACCAGGGGCGCGGCAGGGAACCGTCGGGCGATCGCAGGAGTGGCGGCAACGACGGCGGAGAACCCCCGGGCGGCGAGCCGCTGGCCGACGTCCACAAGGCGAGCCAGCACGGCGCGGATCCACCGTGGCAGATAGTCTTTGTCGAGGATGTCGGCGGGCAGGTCCTCGTGTACGTCGTAGATCACGCGCTTGCCCAGGCCGCGCGCCAGGATGCCGATCGGGACTAACTCGGGATCGTGGATGTGGTACACACGTGCCCGGAGGCGCAGCGCGCGCGCCCATACGCGCGCGGTAGTGACGAACGCTCGGCTGAAGCGATTCCGCGCAGGAGGCACGGCTGAGAGGGTGACGCCCTGGACCTGGCGGCTCTGCTGCGCCGGGGCGATGAGGTGCACGTCGTACCCCGCTGCCGCGAGGGAGCGGCACTCTTTCTCGAAGATCCGTGTGTCGTACGCCGGATGGACGGACGTCAAGTGACAGACCCGCGCACCCGCCCTGCGGCGCGCCGACGCCCGCGCCGGCATCGCCGGACCGACGCGGCTCAGGCTGACTGGGCACACGACTCGTCGGCCTCCCACCCCAGGACGGACGCCAAGTGCGCGCAGTTGTACACGTCCCACGCCACCGGCATCCGCAGGCCCGCGAGGGACACGCCATCTTCTAGCAGCGCGTGGGCGAATGGCGTTGCCTCGAGAGCGCTCCCCCGCGCCGCAATCAGACGCCGGGTCCAAGCAGCCTGGGGGGCATAGAACGCGTACTTTCGGCGGCGCCAGGCGACGGCATCGAGTCCATGGCCCGCGAGGTATCGCCGCAGGAGGTACTTCGTCCACCCGTTACGAATCTTGTGCCGCAGCGGTAGCCGGTACGCGAACTCGACTAGCCTGTAGTCGAGCAGCGGCAGCCTCGTCTCCATCCCCAGTGCACCAGCCGTGCGATCGTCGTACCGCAGCAGCGCCGGGAGGCAAAGCGAGAGCAGTTCGAGTCGCTGCTGATGCCGGATGTCCCCGAACACCTCCGCGGCCG
>QHUY01000182.1:0-1854 GCA_003223415.1 Gemmatimonadota bacterium | reverse complement strand
CATCGTGGCCAGCCGCAGGACTCCACGCCCGGAGGCATGCGCTCCCCGCCAGAGCCCAGCCGCGGCCCGCGCCGGGTTCGGCAAGGCATGCAGCAGGGCGCTGGCGTGGTACCGGTCATATCCCAGGAACATCTCGTCGCCCCCTTGGCCCGAGAGCACGACGGGCACCCCCTGCGCGCGGATGGCGGCCAGAATCGCCCAGTGCACGTATAAGGAGAGAGAGGTGAACGGCAACGCCTGATGGAGCGTGAGCGCCACTTCCTCGCTGATCACGCCGTCGGTCGACGGGCGCACGTAATGGGCCTCCGCGCCCCTCGTCGCCGCCACCTGCGCGGCGTAGCGGGACTCGTCGACCGCGGGGTCTCCTGGGAAGCGTGACGTGAAGGTGTTCACCGAGCAGCCCGTAACGCGGCTCGCCGCCACCGTGACGACCGACGAGTCGATCCCTCCCGACAAGGTGATCGCCACCGGCACGTCGGCGTGCAGGCGCAGGCGGACGGCGTCCTCGATCAATTCGCTAAAGCGTTCGAGCGCCGTTTCGTCTTCTAGCTCGAGATCGGGCTCCTCTGGGAGTTCCCAATACCGCGCGATTCGCATGGCGCCGGTTTCGACGTCGAGCTCCAGGGTATGCCCACCTCGGAGCTCACGAATGTCCCGGTAGATCGTCTCGGCAGCATCGTCGATGTGGCGATCGACGAGGTAGCGCCCGAGGCGTGACATGGCGATCGTCGGGCGCACGCCCGGCCACTCGAGGAGAGGCCCGACCTCACTGGCGAACATGATCCCGTGCGCAGTCGCCGCGTAGTACAGCGGCTTGACGCCAAGCCGGTCTCGACTCGCGATCACGCGACGACGCTCGGGGTCGTACAGCACGAACGCCCACATCCCGTTGAACCGGCGCACGCACTCGGGCCCCCAGGCATCGTAGGCTGCCAGGATCACTTCTGTGTCCGTCCCGGTGCGGAATGCGTACCCCGACGAGGCCAGCTCCCGGCGTAGCTCCCGGTAATTGTAGATCTCGCCGTTGAACGTGATCCAACGCTGGGCCAGCCCCTGCATGGGCTGCCGGCCGGCGTCAGAGAGGTCCAGGATCTTCAGGCGACGATGTCCCAGGCCCAGCCACAGGTGCTGGTCAGTGACTTCCGCCCCGCAGCGTAACCTCCCGTCGACGGACCAGCCGACGTATCCCTCACCGTCGGGGCCACGATGCGCCAGCCGCTCAGTCGCACGACGCAACAGGCGCGCCGTAGAAGGCGTGTCAGGGGCGTCACGCCTTGCCCACAACGCCACGATGCCGCACACAATGGTTACGCTTCGTGGCCAAGGGTCGAGGCGCGCCGCTCTTCCAGGCACGAGATTGATCCAACCATCACGCCTCCGGGGCACGTCGCGTAGCCGCGCCAGGGGGCAAGTTGTGTGCCCATGGCAGGGATCGGAATCGAGTGGTGGCGCCGCGCACCTTCGCGACGGTGGGCTCAGCTGGCGAATCAGTGTTGCACACCTGATACAGCGGCACGGCCCTAGCTCAGACCGCCCCCACTCACGGTCGACTCGGCTAACTTCACGCCGGGGAACCACTTCAACATCCGTTCCTCGGCACGCTCCGCGGCGCCCGTCTTGCTTCGGTTATGCGGTTGACGCTTGGAGGATCGCGATGGGCAGAAGCGCGCCGCGCGGTGGTGAACCGGTGGACAGCTCGCTGACGGCGAGTGCGAGCCCGCACACGCTGGGCGGTCGCGCCGTCCAAGACCATCTAATGGCAACGCTGCGTACCTGGATCGGCCTGCCTCGGAGTGCGACCGTCCAGGTGCCAGAGCTTCCCGCTCCTCTCGCGACTCGCCTGCTCGCATCGAG
>QHUY01000181.1:267-4321 GCA_003223415.1 Gemmatimonadota bacterium | reverse complement strand
TGCGAGCTTCCCGATCCTGAGGCCCCCCCGCTCGCCGCGGCGTGCAGGGCGAGGACGGCGCCGGAGGACATGGCGTACACGACCCGCCCCCAGCTGATCGTAGGCGATCGCCGTGCCGTCGCCAGAACGGACGTGTCTCATCCGACGTCCATCCTGCGGAAGCGCTCCACCGCCTCGCTCGGTCCGAAGTCGTCGAGCTCGAATAGCTGGCGAATCTCGATCTCGCCTTCCTTGTCGTCCAGGGCGGGATTGGGAAAGCGCCGCGCCCACTCCATCGCCTCTTCCTTCGACTTCACCTGGATCATGGTGTAGCCGGCGATGAGTTCCTTCGCCTCGGTGAAGGGCCCGTCCACTACCGTGCGCTTCGCCCCCGCGTACTTCACGCGCCACCCCTTCGAGCTCGCCTGCAGGCCGGAGGCATCGAGCAACACGCCGGCCTTCTGTAGCTCTTCGTGGTACTTCGCCATCTCGGTGAGGATCTTCTCGTGCGGCATGACGCCCGCTTCCGAGTCCTTGGTGGCCTTCACGATGATCATGAATCGCATTGTTCTATCTCCCCTTCTTGGCCTTCGCGGCTGCCTGCGCCCGCGTCCGACGTCACGGCGCGAGGAACGTGATGGGGCGAACCTCGCACTCGCCTTCCCACGACGGCCAGTGCTCGGTGTGCAGGCGCATGAAAGCGACCGCCGCTTCGATCGCTTCCTCTCGCGACTCAAATTCGAGTACGGCGTAGCCGCCCACGACTTCCTTGGCCTCGGTGAACGGCCCGTCGATCACCGTCAGGTTCCCTCCGACGCCGCGTACCCGTACGCCGGTGGAGCTGGCGCCGAGGCCGCCGGTCTGGACCAGCGAGCCGTCCTTGAGCGAGTCTGCGATGAGCTTGGCCATGGCGTCCTGCAGCGCCTGGGGCGCAGGCCCCTGGTTCTCGGCCGACTTCACGATCGAAAGGAATCGCATGGCTACCTCCCCGCCGCTTTCCGGACGTCAGCCGGGAAGTCCTCGATCTCCTGCACCTGGCGCACCTCGATGATGTCGCCGTCCTGCATGGGCGCGCGCTTCGCCCACTCGACGGCCTCCTCCTTTGACTTCACCTGGATCATCCAGTAGCCGCCGATGAGCTCCTTGGACTCGGCGAACGGCCCGTCGGTGACCTTGGGCTTCCCGCCGGAGAATCTGAGGCGCGTGCCTTTCGCGGGTGGGTGCAGCCCGTCGAGCCCGAGCAGCACGCCGGCCTTAGTGAGGGACTCGTTGTACTTCGTCATCTTGGCGACGAGGTCGGCCGGGGGCACGAAGTCCGCCGCCGCCTTCTCGTACCCCTTCGGGATCACCAGCATCATGAAGCGCACGGTCGTGCCTCTTTCCATGTTGAGGTTACGGAGCCGGGCTTTCCGGCCTCCATCCAAGCGTCGAACGAGGATCGGCGAAATCGACAGGCCAGGGGACGGCTAGCCGCCGGCAATAGCCCCCAGGATCAAAAGCGGCTCCGCCCCCGAGGCGACCGCGTCGGGTAGCGGGGCGTCCACCGGCTCATGGGACAGGTCCCGCTCGCAGGCGAAGAATCGCAGGAACGGCCGGCGCTGTTGCGTGACATGATCGCGGATCGTCCCCCGCAGCATCGGGTAGCGGGTCTCGAGGGCGTCGAGCACCGCGCGCGGCGTGGCCTGACCTGGGACGTCGAGCGCCACCTCGGCGCCGACGTGCGCCAGCGTTCGCAGATGGACCGGGAGTATGACTCGGATCACCGCAGTGTCTGGACCTCGACGGACAGCACGGCCGGGAGATCCCGGACGATGGGAGACCAACTGTCTCCGGCATCGGCCGACATGTACACCTGCCCACCGGTGGTGCCGAAATACACGCCACACGAATCGAGGGAGTCGACGGCCATCGCGTCGCGCAACACATTGACGTAGCAGTCGCGTTGCGGCAGACCTTTTGTGAGCGCTTCCCACTCGTCCCCGCCCGTGCGGCTGCGGTACACGCGCAGCTTGCCCTCGGGTGGATAATGCTCCGAGTCGCTCTTGATGGGGACGACGTAGATGGTGTCCGGCTCGTGCGCGTGCACGTCGATCACGAACCCGAAGTCGGTCGGCAGATTGCCGCTGACCTCGTGCCACGACTCGCCGGCGTCTTCCGAGCGCATGACGTCCCAGTGCTTCTGCATGAACAGCACCTTCGGCCGGGAGCGGTGTAGCGCGATGCGGTGCACGCAGTGCCCGACTTCGGCATTGGGGTCGGGGATGTATTGCGAACGCAAGCCGCGGTTGATCGGGCGCCACGTCTTGCCGGCGTCGTCGGTCCGGAAGGCGCCCGCGGCCGAGATAGCGATGAACAGGCGCTTGGGGTCGCTCGGATCCAGCAGGATCGTGTGCAGGCACATCCCGCCGGCGCCCGGTTGCCAGCTGGCCCCTGTGCCGTGGCCGCGTAGCCCGGCGAGCTCCTGCCACGTCTTGCCGCCGTCGCTCGTCCGGAACAACCCGGCGTCTTCCACTCCGGCGTACACCGTGTCCGGATCGGTGAGTGACGGCTCGAGATGCCAGACGCGCTTGAACTCCCAGGGGTGCTGCGTGCCGTCGTACCACTGGTGCGTGGTGAGGGGTTTGCCGGTTGCCGGAGTGGCGTCGTAGACGAATTTGTTGCTCTCGCCCTTAGGCATCTGGCCGGGCTCGATCGTCACGCCGCCTCCGGGCGTCTCCCACGTCTTGCCGCCGTCGCAAGAGCGTTGGATGACCTGGCCGAACCATCCGCTCGTCTGCGATGCGTACAGGCGATCGGGATCCGCCGGTGATCCCTTCATGTGATAGATCTCCCAGCCGGCAAAGTGAGGGCCGCTCACGTCCCACTGTTTGCGCTTGCCGTCCGCGGTCAGGACGAACGCGCCCTTGCGTGTGCCCACCAGCACCCGTATTCCGCTCATTGCTTCCTCCTTCGGTCACGCCCCGACTCTACTCTTCTCGTCGAATGAGGATCGACGGAATCGACACGTCGGGCCACCTGTTCTGGCGGTATGGGACTTAGGCGCTGGCGCGGTGGTCCGCAAGCGCTGCAACGGCAGGTTGCGGCGGCGTGGCCGCCGAGTAGCTTCTCCGCCATGGACGGTCGGCGGGATGGGGGCGGGCAGAGTCCAGTCCCTCCCCCCCCCCGGCTCGTTCCGCAACGGTCCTGGCCCCAGGGATTTCCAGAGGTCCACGTCACACATCCCGGAGGTTCCCATGCTCGACTTGAGGCTTCCCACCCATCGACGGGGGTTCCTCGGCAGCGTCGCTGCCGGCGCGGCCACCCTCGGCCTCTCCGGCCTCGTGCGCCCGCTGGCGCTGGCGGGGGAGTCGGTCCAGGGTCCGGCGAAGGAAGACCCTGCCCTCACCGCCTGGCTCGGCAAGATCAAAGGAAGGCATCGGCAGGTGTACGATATGCCCGAGGTCAATGGCGGGTTCGGGCTCGCCTGGTCCCGCATCTTTTACATGACCAACAACGAGACCGGAGTGCCGGACAGCGACATTACCATCGTGGCCGTGCTGCGGCACAATGCCCTGCCGCTTGCCTTCGCCGACAGCGCATGGGAGAAGTACAAGCTGGGCGAGGTCTTCCATATCACCGACCCCAAGACGAAGGCCCCATCGGTGCGGAACATCTTTGCCCACGTCCAGCCGGACGAGTTGCCATTGCCCAAGATGTCCGTCGACGAGCTGCTCGCGAGCGCGGTGTTGTTCGGCGCCTGCAACATGGCGATCAAGTTCTACAGCGGCATCGTTTCCAAAGCCCAAAACGTGCCGGTCGACCAGGTGCGGCAGGACTGGACCGCGGCGGTGCTGCCTGGGATCCAGATCGTGCCGTCCGGCGTTTGGGCGGTCAACCGCGCCCAGGAGCACGGCTGTAGCTACTGCTTCGCCGGGTGAACCGGTCTCATGGTGCGGTGGGTCGCGCCAACGCGCGGCCCACCGTCTGCCTACAGGAGAATAATCCCATGTCCGATTCCACTTCCCCCACCACCGACCGCCGCGGATTCGTCGGCGCGGTCGCCGCCCTGGGCGCTGGCGTGGCCCTGGGCGCGAAC
>QHUY01000181.1:0-243 GCA_003223415.1 Gemmatimonadota bacterium | reverse complement strand
GGATGCCTGGCTTGAGCATCTCAAGGGCCGGCACCGGCAGCTGTTCGACGTTCCGGAACCGGAGGGCGGTACCGCGCTCCGCCACGTGCGCAACTATCTCGATGCCTGGCGCGATGCCTACGGGGTCGTGGAACGGGATGTCAGCGTCGTCGTGACGCTGTACGCGCGGACTACTCCGCTCGGGCTCCAGGACGCGATGTGGGGGAAGTACCAGCTCGGCGCTGCCCTGAGCATCACGGATCC
>QHUY01000015.1 GCA_003223415.1 Gemmatimonadota bacterium | reverse complement strand
CGGTCGATAAAGAGATTGTAGACGATGGCCAGCGGGATGCTGGTGAATAGGGCGGCGGCCATCAGGGCCCCCCAGTGGTAGACGTCGCCCCGCACCAACGCGATCGGGACTCCGAGGCTCACGGTCATGCGCTGCACCGAGCTGATGAACGTCAGGGCGTAGACGAACTCCTGCGTTACCAACGTGAACGTGAAGACCACCACCGTCAGAATCCCCGGCACGATGAGCCGCGGCGCGACTCGCAGGATCACGGCGAGGCGGCTGTAGCCGTCGATCATCGCCTGCTCCTCGATCTCCCAGGGCACCGAGCGGAGGAACCCCATGACGAGCCAGGTACAAAACGGGATGGTCATCGTGGGATAAATGAGAATCAGGGCCCCCAAGGAATCCTGGAGGTGCAGCAGCGAGATGAGGCGGGCGAACGGGATGAAGAGCAGCGTGGGCGGGATCAAGTATGTGAAGAAGATGCCCATTCCCAGCCGCTCGCCCCAGCGGCCGGCGAGCCGGGCGAGGCTGTAGCCGGCCGGCACCGCGACGGCCACCGTGATCACGACGACGGCGGCGACCACCAGCAGGGTGTTCAGGACCCAGCTGGGGAACTCGGTCTGCCCGAGCAGCAACCGCACGTGCTCCAGGGTGGGAGGGTCGTTGAAGATCCAGGGGATGTGGTGCAGATCGGCGGCGCCGACGTAGAGATCGCGATTCTGCTTGAATGCGGTAATGAGCATCCAGTAGAACGGGAACCCGGCGAAGACCGTGAAGCCAAGGGCCCCGGCATAGAGCGCCAGGCGCTTCACGCCTTCCCTCCCACTTCGGCGCGGCGGGCCAGCCGCAGCATTCCGATGGCGACCACGATCAGAAAGGGAAGCAGGAAGACCGCGATCGCCGCGCCCTGCCCGAGATCCGCGCCGAGAATGCCGCGCTGGAAGGCGAGGGTGGAGAGCACGTGCGTGGTGTTGGCCGGCCCGCCCCCCGTCAGGATATACACGACGCCCAGGTCCGTCGCCGTGTAGACCACCCCGAACAGCACGGCCACGGCCACGACCGGCAGCAAGAGCGGTAACTCGACCTTGAACAGCCGCCGCCAGAACCCGGCCCCGTCCACGATCGACGCCTCGACGATCTCCTGCGGGATGGACGACAGGCCGGCCAACACGATCACGGTCGCGAACGGGAAGATGCGCCAGGCCTGCACGATGATGATGGCGCAGAGAGCGAGCGCGGGATCGCCCAGCCAATAGAGCCAGCCGTGCAGCAGGCCGGCGGCTTTGAGCGTCCAGTTGATCACGCTGAAGGTGGAATCGAAGATCCACGTCCAGGCGATCGCCGCCAGCGAGACCGGCACGGCCCACGGCAGAAGCAGCGCGAACCGGGCGAAGCGCTTGCCCGGGAAGGTGGCCCGGAACACCTGGGCGGCGGCGGTCGCCAGGATGACCACGAGCAGCTGGGTGCCGATCGTCACGATGGCCGTGTTCCCGAGGGCCCGGCGGAAGATGGGATCGGCCAGGATGGCGACGTAGTTCCGCGCGCCGGCCCAGCCGAAACTGAGACTCCCGGCGGTCGCGTCGCTGAAGCTGAGCACGATCGCGAGGACGAACGGGACCCCGACGAGCAGGATCACATAGGCGAGGGCCGGAGTGAGCATCAGTGCGCCCAGCAGGTCCTCGCGGTCCGCCAGGGTCCTCCGCATCGAAGTAGCGCAGCGTCCGTCGCGGCACGGCGAATTCGTGGGTCTCCCCTTCCGGGATGACCATGGCGATGGTCCCTGGAAGCTTCGCGATGATCGTGGCATCGGGGGTGTCGCTCCCGGCGATGGACCCGTACACATACCGGTCGGAGCCCAGGTACTCGACCCGCCGCACGTGGAAGCCGAAGGGCTGCACGTCCTCGCCGCCCCCCGCCCCGCCCCCCCCGCCGAAGACGCTGCGCGGGAGAAAATGCTCGGGACGGAACCCGAGCAGGGTGTGCGGCGGGAGGCCGGCCTCGCGGAGCTCCAGCAGGTTCATGGGCGGCTGGCCAACGAACGTGGCCACGAAGGTATCGACGGGCTCTTCATAGACCTCCTGCGGTGTGCCCACCTGCCGCACCTTCCCGCGGTCCATGACCGCGATCCGGTCGCCGAGCCCCAGCGCCTCGACCTGGTCGTGGGTCACGTACACGGTCGTGGTCCGGATCTGCCGCTGGAACCGTTTCAGCTCGTCCCGGGCGGTATTGCGCAGCTTGGCGTCGAGATTGGCGAGGGGCTCATCGAGGAGAAAGACCTTGGGATCCCGCACGAGGGCGCGACAGAGGGCGACGCGTTGGCGCTCCCCGCCCGAGAGCTGGCGCGGATAACGGTCGAGGTAGCGGGAGATGCCGAACATATCGGCCGCCCACCGGACCTTCTCCGTGATCTGGGCGCGAGGCATCCGGATCGCCTCGAGGGGAAAGGCGATGTTCTGAGCGACGGTCCGGTGGGGGTAGAGGGCGTAGCTCTGGAAGACCATCGCGATCCCCCGGGCCCGGGGCGGCACGTCCCCGTCCACGCGCTGGCCCGCGATGAGGATCTCGCCCGCCGTGGGACGCTCCAGCCCCGCGATCATGCGGAGCAGGGTCGTCTTGCCGCAGCCGGAGGGGCCGAGCAGGACGAGCAGCTCGCCCTCACCGATCGAGAGGTCCACGCCGTCGACCGCGTGGTGGTCCCCGAAGTCCTTTCTGAGGCCCCGGATGTCGACGCCCGCCACGACGCTAACGCCGGGGCTTCCCTGGGCGGGCCGCGGCGCTGTCGCGTGTGGGCGGCGGAACGGGCTGCTTCGCGAGATTCACCGGTGGAGAGTAGATGATGCGATACGGGCTGTCGGGGACGAGGAGCGGCTGCACCACGGCCGGCGGCGGGCCGGCGGCCGGCGACCATCGTCCGCGTGCTGTCCCGCCGCAGGCGAGCGCCGTGAGAACGATGCCCGCGAGCAACACAGCCAGTCCTCCCTGCGTCCGGTCGCGCATGGCTTTCCCCCCTCGCTATCGGTTCGTGTCCGGCGTCGCTGCGTCGTCAGATGGGGCGCCGCGGGCGAGCCACGCGCCGAACGATTCGGCGTCGTGCGCCAGGCGCCATTCCTCGAAGATGGACCGCGCCATCGCCCGCACGCCGCCCTCGGCCGGTCCGGCCGCCTGACACTGCTCCAGCAGCCAGGCCTCGAAGTCCTCAGGCAGAGGGTCGGCGGCGACCGCCCGCTCGAGCAGGTCCCGTTTGATGGCCAACCCGATGGCGTCGGGAGTCGTGTCGCGCGTGCGACGCCGTCGTCTTCCCTCCGATGCGTCGAGGGCGGCGAGCAGCTCGCGGCACACGTCGCTCGGCCGGGACCGGGAGGGGGGGGGAGGGGAGTGACGGGACCGTCGCTCACGCGGCGATCCGGACGTCCAACGCGTAGCCCGGCCGCTCGGGCCGCCGGTAGCCGCGCTCCAGGGCCGCGACGTCCAGATGGACCGCGCTCAGGTCGTCCAACAGGATCGCCCACGGAGCGAGCGGGCGCACGGTGGTGAGCCCTTTCAGGTATCCGTTGCACGTCTTGCAAACCTCGACCTTGCGCATCTGTTGCACCCCGTCTTCGGGTGTGAGATAGCCGAGGTGCTCGTGGTGGGTCTCGTCGCAGAACACGCAGCGCAGCCACGGGAGCGCCCATCCCGTGCCGCAGCGCCCGCAGCGCAGCTGGCGCTTGCGCTCCAGGCCCGCGTATTCGGCGAGGACCGGCCAGGCCCCGCATAACGGGCAATACCCCTCCCACCACGTCGCCGGTAGCGAGCCCGCGAGGCCGCGGGCGCAGGCCTGGAGCAGGGGCACCGCGGCCATCTGCCCGACGACCCGCAGCGCCGGGGCGGCCGTGCCCGCCGCGGCCGCCTGCGCCTCGACGCGCCCGTCGTCCTGGCACACCGCGGCTTCGAGTAGCGCGACGGCGTCGATGCGGTTGCCGTCTTGCCTGGCACGCTTGAGCAGGCGGCCTACCCAGCGCCGGACGGCGCGTCCATCCACGGTGATCCGCGCGTGGGCCAACAGCGGCGCCTTGGCGGATCGCTCCGGCGCCGGCGTCGGCACGGCGGCCTCCCAGCCGGCGCCTTCCTCACTCTCGGCCAGGGCGGCCTCGAGCAGCCCGAGCCATGTCTCGGACTCGGGGCTCTCGCGGTGGGCCGCGGCTAGGTGCTGCTGGAGCTCTACGTTCCGGACGCGCCGAAGACCGGCATGGGGCCAGAGCATTTCACCTTCACGGTGCGGCAGGGCGTATGGTAATACATCTTCGCGCCCTGGTGCAGCTTGGTGACGCGGCTGTGGTTGCCGAGATCGCCGCCGGGCCCGCCGCCCCGGACGCGCCCGGCTTCGGGGCTGCCGCAGCCCAAGAGGCCCGTGAGGATGAAAGCCGCCCACCACTGCGATCGAGTCATTCCCACCCCTACATCCCCGCGGCGACGCGGAAGCGCGAAATCCCCTCGGAGGCGAGCATCGTGGCGAGACGCAGCAGGAACCCGCCGACGAGCACGAGCTTGGCCGCACTCGCCACCGGGCGTCGTTGCGCGTGCAGCCTGAGCGGCAGCAGAATACCCAGGCCGACCACGCCTACGACCAAGAGCAGCCCCCAGAAGCTCAGCCAGACGCGGTTGATCGCGCCCAGCGATACCAGGAAGAGGACGAGCACGAGCAGCTCGACCACCAGCGCCCTGCTGTCGAACGTGGACAGCCAACGGAGCGACTGCTCCGTGGCGCCGCGCCGTGGGGCGAGCAGGATCAGCGCGGCCGCCCCGGTCGACGCCCCAGAGGCGAGGAACAGCGCGCCCAGCCAGGGACTGTCCGCCCAGATGGGCCGGTTCGTCACCGAGAGGAGGACCCCCGTGTAGCCGGCGACGAAGAAGCCCAACAATCCGGCGAGGCCAGCGACGATCTTGGCGAGGGCGCCCCGATGCAACACGCGGAACGCCGGAGCCTGGAGCCGGCCCTCCTCCGACATGGCGCCGAGGGCCGACAAGACCGAGAAGAGCCCGAAGAGAAGAATCGCCCACGCCCCGAAGGAGATGGGCGACCAGGCCTTGAACATGATGGCCGGGAAGTTCGCGGACTGGAACAGCATGTGCCAGAAGCGCAGCGGCTGGCCCAGATCGATGGTCAAGAGCAGGCCGGAAAGGATCGCGCCGGTGGCGGCGACGTAGTACCCGGTACGGACCACCGGGCGGTCCTCCGGACCGCCGAACCAATCCAGGACGACCGCTAGGAAGCAGGCGCCCCCGGCGAGCCCGCCCACGAAGAAGTACGGGATGATGAACCAGGTCCAGTGCGGCGCACCGCTGAAGAAGGTGTCAGACATGGGAGGACGGGGGGAGCGGGGGGGCTCCGGACGAATCCGCGGCGACTTCCTCCATGCGCCGCTTGCGCAGGCCGACGAGCGCCAGCAGTCCGAGGACCGCCGCGCTCGCGGTGGTGAGGGTGGCGCTCCTGCCGAGGGTCCGCGTCGGCAGCTGCGGGTGCGCCGGCAGCCCGTACACCTCCGGCTTGTCCACCAGCAGGTAGAACGAGTTGAGCCCGCCCAGCGGCCCGTCCGGCTCGGCGCCGTACAGCTGCGCCTGCACGCCCTGCGCGCGGAGCTGGTCCACGCGCTTGTGGGCCCGCGCGCGCAGCTCCGTGATCGTGCCGAACTGGATCGAGTCGGTCGGACACGCCTTGGAGCAGGCCGGCTCGAGCCCCACCTGCAGGCGGTCGTAGCACAGCGTGCATTTCTGCGCCGTGGCGGACACGGGGTTGATGTCGATCACGCCGAACGGGCAGGCGGCGATACAGGCCCGGCAGCCGTTGCAGACGTCCGACTGGATCACGACGGTGTCGAACTGCGTCCGGATGATGGCCCCCGTGGGGCACACCTCGAGGCAGCCGGCCTGGACGCAGTGCTTGCACACGTCGCTCATCATCAGCCAGCGGCCGTCGTAGGGACCTTTGAACTGCTCGATGAACCGGACGTGCCGCCAGTGGATGCCGTCGAGCCGCCGGGTGTTGTCGTAGCTGTCCCCGCTCAGCTCCCCGAGCCCGCCGTTCGCGGCCGGGAGCTGGTTCCATTCCTTACACGCGACTTCGCACGCCTTGCAGCCGATGCACACCGTGGTGTCGGTGAAGAATCCCATGGGCTCCGGCATATCAGGCCTTCTCCACGTTGCAGACGAACGCCTTGCCTTCGTGGATCGACACGTTGGGATCACCCACCCAGGAGGTGAGGTCGTTGACGACGTCCCCCGTGGAGAGGCCCATCCAGCCCCAGTGCCAGGGCATGCCGACGTGGTGGATGTGCTTGCCCGCGACGTTCATCACGCCGATGCGGTCGGTGACCAGCGCCTTCGCGCGGATATGGCCGCGCGGGCTGCTGATCACGACCCAGTCGAGGTTCTTGATCCCCTTCTCCTGCGCGAGGCCCTTGCCGATCTCGATGAACAGCTCGGGCTGCAGCTCCGCGAGCCACGGCAGCCAGCGGCTCATGGCGCCCGCCAGGTAGTGCTCGGTGAGCCGGTAGGTGCTGATGACGTAGGGGAACTTCGGGTCCCCGACGCTGGCGAGCGGGTTCCAGTCCTTCCCCTTCGACCACACCTTGTGCACGGGACTGGTCTGCTGCCGGTACAGCGGGTTCTGCACCGGCGACTCGTGGGGCTCGTAGTGCGTCGGCAGCGGGCCGTCCACGAGTCCCGCCGGCACGAACAGCCAGCCCCGGCCGTCGCCCTTCATAATGAAGGCGTCGGTGCCCGACAGGGCGTCGAGGCCGATGCTCCCGGGCTTCGGCTTCGCGTCCGGGGCCTTGGTGGCGCCGAAATCCGGCACGTCGTAGCCGACCCACTTGCCGCGGGGGGGCACCACGCCGGTCTTGGGATCCGGCGGATTCACGAACGTCGCATCCCACCAGATCCACCGTTTGCGCTCGCTCCAGGGTTGCCCGCGGGGGTCGGCGGAGGCGCGGTTGTACATGACGCGGCGGTTGGCGGGCCACGCCCAGCCCCACTTGAGGTGCGCGCCGGGCACGCCGGGGGGGTCGGGCTCCCGGCGCGCCGTGAGGTTCTGGTCATGGGCCGGATAGCAGCCGCAGTAGATCCAGGACGCGCACGTGGTCGAGCCGTCGTCCTTGAGCTCGGCGAAGCCCTTGAGATGCTGGGTCGGGTCGGCGGTCTGATACCCGTTGATCTCGCGCAGCACCTTGAGCGCGCTGATCTCGCCCGGGTAGAGCGGCTTCTCGCCGGGATCCGGGTCGAAGTCCCAGGTCAGGCGCTGCCACCCCTGATCGCGGGGAGCCGTGCTGGCGGCGTAGGCCTTCTTCAGGCGCTTCGCCAGGTTGTGGTAGAACCACGAGTCGGTCCGGCAGTCGCCCGGCGCGTCCGACGCCTTGAAGTGCCACTGCAGCATGCGCTGGGTGTTCGTGAAGCTGCCGTCGTACTCGGCGATCTGCGTGGAGGGGAAGAAGAACACTTCGGTCTTGTTGTCTGCGACCCGCACCTGGCCGCTCTTCACTTCGGGCGCCAGGTACCAGTACGTCGCCGTCTCGGTGAGCCAGTTGTCCTTGACCACGAGCCACTCGAGCTGGCGTAGCGCGCGGCGCGTCGCCGTGCCGTTGAGCGACGTGGCCGGGTTCTGGCCCACCACCACCATGCCCTTGACCTTCCCCTCCGCCATGGCGGCCAGCATGGCCATGTGGGAGTGGTCGCCGAGGATCTTGGGGTGCCAGTCGTAGCCGAAGTCGTTCGCCGGCGTCGCGGCGGCGCCGTACATGGACTTGAGGTAGGAGACCATGAACTTGGGGAAGTTGCCCCAGTACCCGGTCGGCGTCGTCTCGGCCGCGAGGTAGTCGCGCAGCGTTTCGTGCGGCCGCAGCGCCGAGGGGGCGTTCATGTACCCGTGGATGCTGTGGTAGAGCGTGGGGACGTCCGTCGAGCCCTGGATCGCCGCGTGGCCGCGGAGCGCCATGATGCCGCCGCCCGGACGGCCGAAGTTGCCGAGCAGGAGCTGCAGCAGCGCGCAGCAGCTGATGATCTGTACGCCGTAGGTGTGCTGGGTCCAGGCGACCGCGTAGGCGAACGCGCTGGTCCGGTCTCGACCCGAGTTCGCCAGGAGCGCCTCGGCCACCTGGACGAATTTTTCCTTGGGTGAGCCGCACACCCGCTCGACCATCTCCGGCGTGTAGCGGCTGTAGTGCCGCTTGATGAGCTGGAGCACGCAGTGTGGGTGCTGCAGCGTGGGGTCCTTGTCGGCGGGGCCCGGCCGGAGCGAGCGCACGAGGTCGTCGAACGGCGGGCCGGCGCGCCTGGCGACGAGGTCCTTCGTGGCCGGACCGGCGGCCTTCGGCCCCCGCTGGTACTGCCACGAGGCGTTGTCGTAGCGGCCGAGCAGGCCGTTGTAAGGCCAGAACGGCGGCTCGGTGAACTGCACCAGCCCCGAGAACACGCCCTCCTGATCCTCGGTGTCCTTGAAGTCCGCGTTGATGATCGTGGCCGCGTTGGTGTAGTTGGCCACGTACTCCTTGAAGAAGGGGTCCGTGTTCCAGCGCGGGCTGTGGAGCACGTAGTTGATGAGCCCGCCGAGGAACGCGATGTCGCTCCCGGCGCGAATCGGGACGTGCAGGTCCGCCAGCGCGCTGGTCCGCGTGAACCGCGGATCGATGTGGATGAGTTTCGCGCCGTTGAGCTTCGCCTTCACGGGCCAGCGGAACGCCACCGGGTGGCATTCCGCCATGTTCGATCCCATGATGACGAAGCAGTCGGTGTGCTCCAGGTTGCGCGGATACGTCGTCGCCGCGCCACGACCCAGCCGTGTCCCCAGACCGGGGACGCTAGAGCTGTGTCATATCCTGGCCTGGTTCTCGATGGCGACGACCCCGAGCCCGCGCCAGAACTTCTGGCACACGTGGTTGAACTCGTTGTCGAGGGTCGCGCCGCCGAGCGCGAAGAGGGCGGACGTCATGTTCACGAGCTTGCCGTTGGGGAGGCGCTCGATGAACGTCTCGTCACGGGTCTTCTTCACGAGCTCGGCCACGCGATCCATGGCCCATTCGAGCTCCACCACCTCCCAGTCCGAGGCGCCCGGCTTGCGGTGCAACACCTTGGTGGCCCGGTTGGGATTCAGGTGGAGCTGGTAGATCGCGGCACCTTTCGGGCACAGCGTGCCCTCGTTGTGCGGGCTGCGCGGATCGCCCTCGATGTTCACGATCTTGCCGTTCACCGTGTGGATCAGGGTCGCACACCCGACCGAGCAGAAGGGGCAAATGCTCGGCGTCGTCGTGGCGTCCTTGATCCGCAGCTCCTGCGCCCGCGCCGTGGCTGGCGCCAGCGTTGCGCCAAGACCGACGAGCCCGCCGAGGGCCGTCCCCGCGCCGGCCCCGGCCGACACCCTGAGGAAATCCCGCCGACTGGCGGGCTCTGGAATCCGCAACCCTCCCCAGTCCGGCTCAAACTGAAGCGCCCGGGCGGGGCGCGAACTCCGTTGAGTCGCCTGTTACGAGATGGTAGCGTTACAGGTAGTATGCCCCCCTCCTCCGAGCCCTCCCCCCACCTCCCGCCGGTTACGCCCGACTATTACGAGATCCTCGTGGTCCGCGAGCTCCGGAAGGTCGGCCTCGAGGTCGCCGACCTGCGCATCCACCGGCGCACGGAGCTGCCGGAGCCGGAGCGAGGGTTCCTGCTCGAGCTGCGGGCGGGGCTCAGCCGGGGAGAGTGGCGGCGAACCGGTCTGATCGCCTGCCGGCGGCAGGAGGGCCCGGTCGGGCCGGAGGCGGTCGAGAGCGTGGCGGGACGGCTGGCTGAGGCTCGGGCCGAGGTGGGCCTGCTGTTCAGCACGGCGGACTTCACGCCCGATGCGTTGCGCGCGGCGGCTGAGCGCGGCGTGGCGCTGTTGCGCCTGGTCGACAGTCGGCGTGCGTTGGATCTGGGCGGCTGGGGTGCGCCCGGCCATTATCCGGCGTGGCTCCCGGCCTACCTCGTCGAGGTGGTGGATCGGGATCCTGAGGTGGGGGGGGGGCAGACACGCTACCGGCTCCTGGAGGCTGGACGGTCGGACATCATCCTGGAGCGCTTCCAACCGCGGACTTCCAGAGGGTGAGAAAGGAGACGCGCATGGCGGAGTCGGAAGGGAGAGGAGAGGGGGGGCCACAAAAGGATGCGATGGACGTGCTGCAGGCGTGGCTCGACGAGTACAACCGCCGCGTGCAGCCGGGGATCCCCTTGGGCTCGAAGGGGGAGGCGGGCGGCGCCCAGCTGCGCCTGCAGTACCGCCCGGCCCAGGACCAAGTCGCGATGCTGCACATGGTCGCGGTGCTGCGCGATGGCCGACCGGCGATCATGGTGAAACGCTTCGAAGGTCCGACGCCGGAGACGGCCGTCGCGGCCGGTCTGTGGGCCAGCACGCAGCTGGGCCGCCGGCCGGGAGCTTAGCGCCGGCCAATGGCGGACCGGGCGCGACTGCGTGATATTCCGCCCTCCAACATTCCACCGGGGGTTACCATGTTCGCTCGAAGCGCCGCTGTCGTCACCCTGCTCGCTCTCGCCACCGCGCCACTGCTTCGCGCCCAGGCGCCGGCGCCGCCCAAGCCAGGCCCCGAGCACCAGAAGCTCGCCTACTTCGCCGGCCGCTGGACCGAGGTGGGGGAAATGAAAGCCGGGCCGATGGGACCGGGGGGGAAGATGACCGCGACGTCGACCTGCGAGTGGTTCCCGGGCGGCTTCCATCTCGTCTGCCACTCGGACGGCGCGGGCCCGACGGGCCCCATGCACGGACTCGGGATTCTGGGATACAGCGGCGAGCGCAAGCGCTACACGTATTACGGGATCGATAACTCGGGCTTCGGCGACCCGGCGTACGGTGAGCTGGCGGGCGACACCTGGAACTGGGAAGGGGAATCCCTGATGGGTGGGCAAACCGTGAAGTCCCGCTACACCATCAAGCAGCTCTCAGCGGACTCCTATAGCTGGAAGTTTGAAATGTCGATGGCCGGGGGCGCGTGGACGCTCGCGGGGGAGGGGACGGACACCCGGGTGAAGTAAGCCCACATCGTCGCCTAGCCGTCTGGGTCCCGCCGGTCCATAATAGTCCTCCCCTGGGCCGGAGGTGAGCATGCGTGTCTACAAGACAGGAGAAATCCGCAACGTGGCGGTCGTGGGCCACGGCGCGAGCGGCAAGACATCTCTGGTCGACGCCCTCGCGTTCGTGGCCGGCACGAGCAAACGCCATGGGTCCGTCAAGGACGGCACCGCCCTCACCGATTACACCCCCGACGAAATCGAGCGCAAGTACTCCATCAACCTGGCCTTGGCGGTGGCCGAGTGGATGGACACCAAGCTCAACCTGATCGATACCCCCGGCTACCTGGACTTCACCGGCGACGCGCTGGCCGGCGTCTGGGCGGCCGACGGGGCGGTCGTTGTGCTCGCGGGCGCCGCCGGCGTCGAAGTGGGGACCGAGAAGGTCTGGGACTACTGCGAGCAGCGCCGGCTGCCGCGGATCATCTTCGTCTCGATGATGGACAAGGAGCACGCGGACTTCGAGAAGGTCTACACCCAGGTCAAGCAGCGGCTCACCCCGAAGGTGATCCCGGTGGAGATCCCGGTCGGCGAAGGGCCGGAGTTCCACGGGATCATCAACCTCTTCTCCAGAAAGTGCCACCTCTACAAGAAGGGGACCAAGACGGGGGAGTACGACGAGGTGGACGTGCCGGATGAGTACCGGAGCCGCTTCGACAAGTACTCGCAGGAGCTGATCGAGAGCATCGCCGCAAGCGACGATACCCTGCTCGAGCGGTACCTGGGGGGTGAGGAGATCGGGCGGGACGAAGCGATCGCCGCGATGAAGAAGGGAATGGGCACGGGCGAGATCTTCCCGCTGTTCTGCGGCGCGGCCGAGCTCACGTACGGCACCCGGGCGCTGCTCTCCAAGATCGCGGAGCTGCTCCCCTCACCGGCCGACCGGCCCCCGTTCGAGGCGCAGAAGTGGGGCAGCGCCGAGCGGGTCACGCTGAGTCCCTCGGACGGCGGCCCGCTCGCTGCCCAGGTGTTCAAGACCATCTCCGAGCCCCACGTGGGGGACGTCACCTACTTCCGGGTGTTCTCCGGCACCGTGAGGAACGGCCAGGACGTCTGGAACGCGCCCCGCGAGGCCGTGGAGAAGCTGAACCACCTGTGCGTGGCGGTGGGGAAGGAGCGCACCGAGATCGCCGAGCTGCGCGCCGGGGACATCGGCGTCGTGGCCAAGCTCCGCGACACGCATACCAACGACACCCTGTCCTCGCGGGAGCACCCGCTGGTCCTGCCCAAGATCCCCTTCCCCGAGCCGGTCATCACGGTGGCCGTGGAGGTGAAGCAGCGGGGGGAGGAGGACAAGCTGTCGACCGGCCTGCACAAGCTCCACGAAGAGGACCCGACCTTCCACCACGAGTTCAACGCCGAGCTCGGCCAGACGCTGATCCGCGGCCTGGGAGAGCGGCATTTGGAGATCGTGGTGGGGCGCTTGGCGCGCAAGTTCGGCGTCCATGCCAACGTCACCAAGCCGAAGATCGCCTATCGCGAGACGCTGAAGGGAAGAGCCGAAGGGCAGGGCAAGCACAAGAAGCAGACGGGTGGCCGGGGCCAGTACGGCGACTGCTGGATCCGCCTGGCGCCGCTGCCCCGCGGCTCGGGCTTCGTGTTCGAGGACAAGATCGTGGGCGGAGTGATTCCCCGGCAGTACATCCCGGCGGTGGAGCGGGGGATCGTCGAGGCGGCGCTGCGGGGGCCGATCGCGGGGTACCCCGTCGTGGACTTCAAGGTGGAGCTGTACGACGGCTCCTACCACGACGTGGATTCGAACGAGCAATCGTTCAAAATGGCCGGCATCCTCGCCTTCCGGAATGTGACTCCCAACGCGCGACCGACACTGCTCGAGCCGATCCTGGAGCTGGAGGTGTGGACGCCTGAGGACTACCTGGGGGCGGTGATGGGGGATCTGTCGTCGCGGCGCGGCCAGATCCTGGGGACCGAGCCCGACGGGCGACTCACGAAGGTGCGGGCGCACGTGCCGGAGGCCGAGCTCGACCGTTACGCGACGTCGCTGCACTCGATCACGCACGGGCGCGGGACCTATCGGCAGAAGTTCTACATTTATCAGGAGGTACCCCCCGAGGTGGCGGGGAAGATTGCCGACGCGCGGAAGAAGGAGCTGCTGGAGGCCAAGGCGTCGTGAGACCGTGGGTGGGCCGATGCCGGAGCTTTTAGACCGTCTGCAAGCGGCCCTCGTCGACCGCTACGCCATCGAACGAGAGGTCGGTCGGGGCGGCATGGCGACCGTCTACCTCGCGCAAGACGTTCGGCACCACCGGCCGGTGGCCGTCAAGGTGCTGCATCCCCAGTTGGCGGTCAGTCTCGGCTCCGACCGCTTCCTGCGCGAGATCCAAATCGCCGCCCGGTTGCAGCATCCCCACATCGTGCCACTGTACGATTCAGGGCAAGCCGAGGACTTGCTCTACTACGTGATGCCCTACGTAGAGGGGGAGAGTCTGCGCCAGCGTCTGGCGCGCGAGCCGCGGCTGCCAGTCGAGGACGCGATTCAGATCGCCCGGGCCGTCGCCGCGGCGTTGGATTACGCCCATCGCAACCACGTGGTGCATCGCGACATCAAGCCCGAGAACGTGATGCTGCACCAAGGCGAGGCGGTCGTAACCGACTTCGGCATCGCCAAGGCCGTCACCGCAGCCGCGGACAACCTGACGCAGACCGGGACGGCGGTGGGGACGCCGGCTTACATGAGCCCGGAGCAAGCGGCGGGCGAGGCGGAGCTCGACGGCCGCAGCGACGTCTACTCCCTCGGCGCCATGCTGTACGAAATGCTGGGAGGGACGGCGCCCTTCACCGGCACGACGGCGCAGGCGATCATCGCGAAGCTGTTCACGGAACCGGTGCCGTCGCTCCGCGAACACCGGGAGGACGTCGCCGAGTGGCTGGACCAGGCCGTGCGGAAGGCGCTGGCCAAAGCCCCCACGGATCGCTTCGCGACGGCGGCCCAGTTCGCCCAGGCGCTCGCGTGGCCCTCCAGCGGCTCGACCCCGCCGGGAACGCCGGCCGGCGCGAGTGCCCCGAAATCGATCGCGGTGCTCCCGTTCGTCAACATGAGCGCCGACCCCGAGAACGAATATTTCACCGACGGCATCGCCGAAGAGATCATCAACGCCCTCACCAAGATCCAGGCATTGCGCGTGGCGGCCCGTACGTCGTCGTTTGCGTTCAAGGGAAAGAACGAGGACATCGGGGAGATCGGCCGGAAGTTGAAGGTCGCGACCGTGCTGGAGGGTAGCGTCCGCAAAGCCGGGACCCGGCTGCGTGTGACGGCCCAGCTCGTAAACGTCGCCGACGGCTATCATCTGTGGTCTGAGCGGTACGACCGCCAGCTCGAAGACGTGTTCGTGATCCAGGACGAGATCTCCGAGAACATCGTGCGCGCGCTGCGAGTGGTCCTGAGCGAGGAGGAGAAGCGGGCGATCGAGAAGGCCCCGACCGAGAATGTGCAGGCGTACGACTACTACCTGCGCGGGCGCCAGTTTTTCCACCAGTTCCGGAGAACGGGGATTCAATTCGCGCGCAGGATGTTCGAGCGCGCGATCGAGATCGATCCGAATTACGCGCTCGCCTATGCCGGGGTCGCCGACTGCTGTTCGTTTCTCTACATGTACTGGGACGGCAGCAAGGCGAACCTCGAGAGCGCGGAGTCCGCGAGCCGCAAAGCGCTTGAGCTCGCCCCGGACCTCGCCGAGGCCCATGCTTCGCGGGGATTCGCCCTGACCCTGCGCCAGCAGTACCTCGAGGCGCGCCGGGAATTCGAGACGGCCATCCGGCTCAACCCCAAGCTCTACGAAGCGCACTATCTGTATGCGCGCGCTTGCATGCAGGAGGGCAAGCTGGAGGACGCCGTACGGCATTACGAAGATGCGTGCCGCGTGCGGCCGGAGGATTATCAGGCGCAGCTGTTGATGCAGGCGCCCTTGAAGGGGCTGGGCCGCAAGGCTGACGCTGCGGTGGCCCAGCGGCGGGGGTTGCAGCTGGCCGAGAAGCACCTCGAGCTCAACCCAGACGACGCACGCGCTCTTTATCTGGGCGGGGGTGCCCTGGTACAGATCGGCGAGCGGGAGCGGGGCCTCGAGTGGGCGAAGCGCGCATGCGCCATTGATCCGGAAGACCCCGGGGTTCTCTACAACGTGGCCTGCGTATACGCGTTCCTGGAACAGACCGACGATGCCCTCACCTGCCTCGAGAAAGCGATCCGCAACGGGTTCGGGCACCGCGAGTGGCTCGAGAACGATCCCGATCTCGACTCGCTGCGCGGCGTCCCCCGGTTCAAGACACTGCTGAGCAAGATGTAGGCAGTCGAGATGCTCGCCGCCCGCATACGCCTCTGGTTCGGCTTCGACGCTCCGGTCGACCGGCGCACGTACGTCCTGAACGGGGCCGGACTGATGGCGTGCAAGTACCTGATGGACGCCGCGGTGGTCGGGGCGTTCACCGGGCGGCTGTTCACCCCGCTCGACTACCTCAATCCCGTCTGGACGATGCGCCAGCAAGCCCTGCGCGGCGTGCCGACGTGGGCTGTCCTCGCGCTGGCGCTGTGGACGTTGCCGTTCCTCTGGGTCGGCGTGGGAATGTCGATGCGCCGCGCGCTGGACGCTGGGCGGTCGGCGTGGCTGGCGCTGCTGTTTTTCGTCCCGGTCGTGAACTACGCGCTGATGGCCGCGCTGAGCCTGCTTCCCTCGAGACCACGCGTCCCCGGCCCGTGGCGCGAGCCGATCATCCCGGTGCTCGACGACCGGCTGAAGAGCGGGTTGTTGGGCGTCGCGGCTGCGCTCGCGGTGGCGATTCCCACCGTGCTCTTCAGCGTGTACGTGAAGAAGAGCTACTCCGCCGGTCTGTTCCTCGGCACGCCGTTCACCGTCGGCTCGGTCAGCGCGCACGTCTTCAATTACCGGCATCCGCGGACCGCGGGGCAGACGCACGAGGTGGTCGTCATCAGCTTGGTGCTCGCCGCCGGCGTCCTGCTGCTGTTCGCCGCCGAAGGGGCGTTCTGCCTCGCGCTCGCCTTCCCGTTGGCCATCCCCGTGGGTATCGTCGGCGGAGTATTCGGCCGGGCGATCGCGCTGCGCAGCGTCGAGCCGCCCGGCCGGACCGGCATGGCGGCCCTCGTCGCCCCGCTGCTGGTGCTGGTCGAGCCGCACGTCGCGCCGGCCGTCCACGAGGTCGTGACGGTGGTGGAGGTCGCCGCACCGTCGGACGTGGTGTGGCGTCGCGTCGTCTCGTTCCCCGATCTGCCGCCGCCGACCGAATGGGTGTTCCGGATCGGAGTGGCCGCGCCGCTGCGCGCGCATATCGTCGGCACCGGAGCGGGGGCGACGCGCTACTGCGACTTCACGACCGGCAGCTTCATCGAGCCGATCACCGCGTGGGAGGCGAACCGCCGGCTCGCGTTCGACATCACCGCCCAGGCGCCGCCGATGCGCGAGTGGAGCCCCTACCGGGACGTGAACCCTCCGCACCTGGACGGGTACTTCCGGGCGACCCACGGCGAGTTTCTGCTCACGGCGCTTCCCGGCGGCCGCACGCGGCTCGAGGGGCGGACGACGTACGTCGTGGATATGTTCCCGCAGAGCTATTGGACGCTGCCCGCCGGCCGCATCGTCGCGGCGATCCATGGGCGGGTGCTGCGGCACCTCAAAGCGCTGGTTGAGGAGGATGAGCTCCGATGAGAACGACGATCCTCTGCACCGCCCTCGCGGTCTGCGGCGCGGCCTGCAAGCCGGTGGACAAGGCTCCCCCCGCTTCCCAGAGCCCCCTCCCCCCGGCCTCCGCCGCCCCACTTCCCGCAACCCCGCCGCCGCCGGCTGCCACCAAGGTGGCCGTGGTGGCAGGGTTCCTCACGCCGGAATCGGTGCTCTACGACTCAGCGCAAGACATTTACTTCGTCTCGAACATCAACGGCAGCCCGACGGCGAAGGACAACAACGGCTTCATCAGCCGCGTGCGACCTGACGGGGCGGTCGAGAACCTCAAGTTCATCGAGGGCGGGCGCAACGGGGTGACGCTCAACGCCCCGAAGGGGATGGCCCTGCGCGGCGACACGCTGTGGCTGGCCGACATCGACGCCGTGCGCGCCTTCAACGCGAAGACGGGGGCCCCGGTCGCCCTGGCGGACCTGAGCGGCCTGGGGGCGGTGTTCCTGAACGACATCGCGGTCGCCCAGAACGGCGCGCTGTACATCACCGACACCGGCATCAAGTTCGACGACGTGGGCAACGTGCTGCATCCCGGGCCCGATCGGATCTTTCGCGTCGGTCCCGACATGGCCGTGACGGTCGCCGCCCGGGGTGATACGCTCGGCCGGCCGAATGGCATCACGCTGGACGTCGCGGGCAAGCGATTCATCGTCGTGGAGTTCGGCGGCAAGGCGGTGCTCGCCTGGAAGCCGGGCGACAAGGCGCCGAGCGTGATCGCGCGGGGGCCGGGCGGGTTCGACGGCGTCGAGATCGTCGGCGGCAAGATCTTGGTCTCGAGCTGGAATGACTCGACCGTGTCGAGCTACGAGACCGGCCAGGAAGTGAAGTTGATCACCGGCGTGCCGAGTCCGGCGGACATCGGCTACGACGCGAAGCGCAACCGCCTCCTGATCCCGGTCTTCACCGGCAACCGAGTCGAAATCTGGCAATTGCCGTAACCCGGCTGCCCACCGGTCAACGCGCCGGCTCCTGCTGGGTGAGGCAATGGATGGTGCCGAGCCCCCAGACGAGGTCGACAGCGTGGATCCCGACCACGGGGCGGTCGGCAAAGACCTCCGACAGAATGCCGACCGCGACCCGGTCGTTGGGATCGTTGAACGTCGGGACGAGCACAGCCGCGTTGGCGACGTAGAAATTCGCGTAGCTCGCGGGCAGCCGCTGTCCGTCGAAGACGAGCGGCGCCGGCATCGGTAAGGCGATCACGTCGAGGTTCGACCCGTCTTCCGCCCGCATCCCCTGCAACCGCTCGCGGTTCTCGGCAAGCGGCCGGTGGTTGGCGTCGCGCGGGTTCGGCTCCTCACACAGCACGACCGTCTCCGGCCCCACGAAGCGGCACACGTCGTCCACGTGGCCATGGGTGTCGTCACCGGCGATGCCCCCGCCCAGCCAGAGCATGTTGGTGATGCCCAGATAGTCGCGCAGGACGCCCTCCAGGTCGGTCCGGCTCATTCCGGGATTGCGGGCTTGGACCGCCTGATCGAGCAGACACTCCTCGGTGGTGAGCAGGGTTCCGCGGCCGTTCACGTCGATGCTGCCGCCCTCGAGCATCACCGTTCTGCCTCGCCGTTTGGGCTCGAACAGCCGCAGCTTGAGCCGCCGGGCCGCGAGCTCGGGAATCCGGTCGTCCTTCTTCCAGTCGCGGTACTTGGCCCAGGCATTGAAGTGGAACCGGGCGATCGCCGCCTCGGCCGGCGGACCGCTCCGCTTGATGAACAGCGGGCCGTAATCGCGCGTCCAACCGCGATCTGTGGGAAAGCGCAGGAAGTGTACCTGCCCGAGCTCGGCGCCGACCTTCTCGAGTACGCGCCGCGCCGCCCGCTCGTGAGCGGCTGAATTGACCAGCACGCGTACGCCCTCTCGCCCGTCGACCGTCAGCTTCCGGACGATTTCTCCGTACACCCAGGGGATGGGGGCGAGCTTGCCGGGCCAGTCGCCGGCGTTGTGGGGCCACGCTACCCAGGTGGCCTCGTGAGTCTCCCACTCGGCCGGCATGCGGAAGCCGAGGGCGGCGGGCGTGAGGGTCACCGCCAGCTAGTGCCGTTCCAACTTGACGGGACTAGGAATAGATCGCTCGTCAAGTCGCAATGTCCTATGCAAGAGCGTCACGGCACTCGGCGCGTATAGTTGGAACGGCACTAGTCGGTGAGAAAGCGGCGCTCGATCCCGCCGTAGGCGTCCACCCGGCGGTCGCGCAGGAATGGCCAGTTGCGACGCACGTCCTCGATGCGGCCGGGATCGATCTCCGCCAGGAGCAGTGCTTCCTTGTCGGGCGGCGCCTGCGCGACGACGACGCCGAACGGATCGGCGACAAATGAGCTTCCCCAGAACTCGAGGCCGGCTACCGCTCCCCGCCCCGCTCCCTGGCCGTCCAGCCGCTCCCATCCTACGCGATTCACCGCGGCCACGTAGCAGCCATTGGCGATCGCGTGGCTGCGCTGGATGGTGCGCCACGCGTCGAGCTGCTGTGGCCCGTACTGCGCCTTCTCCGCCGGATGCCAGCCGATCGCCGTCGGGTAGCAGAGGATGCTTGCCCCCTGGAGCGCGGTGAGGCGCGCCGCCTCCGGGTACCACTGATCCCAGCACACGAGCGTGCCGACGCGGCCCACGGCTGTGTCGAAGGCCTTGAACCCGAGGTCGCCGGGGGTGAAGTAGAACTTCTCGTAGTACGCCGGGTCGTCCGGGATGTGCATCTTGCGGTAGATGCCGGCGACCTGCCCGCTCGCGTCGATCACCGCCGCGGTGTTGTGGTAGAGGCCTGGGGCGCGGCGCTCGAATAACGGCGCGACGATCACCACCCCCAACTGGCGTGCCACGGCCCCCAGGGCGTCGGTGGTCGGTCCCGGCACGGTTTCCGCCAGGTCGAATAGCGCGTGATCCTCGCGCTGGCCGATGTAGAGCGTGCGGAACAGTTCGGGGAGGCAGACGAGGGTCGCCCCGCCGGCGGCGGCCTCCTTCACGCGCCGCGCGGCCTTGTCGAGGTTGGCGCGCGGGTCGGCCACCATGCTCATCTGCACGAGGGCGACGGTGAACTTCGTGGGCGCTGGAGCTGCGCTGGCCATGCGCAGAACTCTACAACCGATTCACCCAGTGTGGAATGCGACGGCGGCGTGGGCCACCCACTCACACACGCGGCTCTGCCGTCCGGACACCGGCTTCCTCGTCGGCGCTCAGCGCCAGTGGCGCGGATGCCCCTGCCCGCGGCGCCACTTTCCTGAAGAGCAGGCGGT
Organism: Gemmatimonadota bacterium; assembly: GCA_003223415.1. GTDB lineage: Bacteria > Gemmatimonadota > Gemmatimonadetes > Gemmatimonadales > GWC2-71-9 > 13-1-40CM-70-15. The sequence goes on along the minus strand of QHUY01000015.1, from coordinate 157,426 downwards.
AGTGCGGCCAATGACGCAGCACGGCCAGGGCGCGCAGACTGCCCGTCTCCTGGCGGTGGCGGCGGAGCAGCGCCGCCAGCTGACGCGCGTCCTCCCGTGTCGGCGCGGTGATCTCGACCAGCTCGAGGTTACAGCGGGAGGGGAACACCCCGCTCTCGTCCAGCACATACGCGACGCCGTTCGACATTCCCGCGCCGAAGTTCCGTCCCACCGATCCGAGTACGACCACCACGCCGCCGGTCATGTATTCGCAGCAATGGTCGCCGACTCCCTCGACCACTGCGTCAGCGCCGGAGTTCCGGACCGCAAACCGGTCCCCCGCGCTGCCTGCGGCGAAGAGCCGGCCGCTGGTGGCGCCGTACAAGGCGGTGTTACCCAGGATGACGGGCGGCTCCGTGCCGTCCACGTAGGCGGCGGCGCGGAATGGTCGGATGGCCAGCTCGCCCCCGCACAGTCCTTTGCCGACGTGATCGTTGCCCTCGCCCTCGAGATGCAGATGCATGTGCGGGAGCGTGAACGCACCGAAGCTCTGGCCCGCGCTACCGCGAAACCGCAGCCGCACCGGGGTGGGGGGCCCCCCGCCGCCGTAGCGGCGCGCGAGCGATCCCGCGATGCGAGCGCCGACGGCGAGGTGATGGTTCCCGATCACATACGCCCCCGTGAACGGCTCCCCGCGCTCGAGCGCCTCTTCCAGCGGCCCGAGGATTTCCGCATCGAGGGAGACCACCCCCGGCCGCTCGTTGCGCCTCACGCTGTGGCGGCGGGGACGGTGTGGGTCGACCGGCGGCGTCAGGAGCAGGGAAAGGTCGAGCAGCTGGGCCCTGGGCGTCTCGGGTCGCTCGACTCGCCGGAGCAGCTCGACCCTCCCTACGATGTCGTCGAGGCGCCGATAGCCCAGCGTCGCCAGAATCTCCCGGACCTCCGCGGCGACCAGAGTGAAGTACGCGATGACCTGCTCCGGCGTGCCGCGGAACTTGCGGCGGAGCTCCGGGCGCTGAGTCGCGATGCCTGTCGGACAGGTGTTGAGGTGACACTGGCGCGCCATCGCGCATCCCAGCGCAACGACCGCCGACGTGCCGAACCCGAACGCCTCGGCGCCGAGCACGGCGGCGATCACCACGTCGCGCCCGGTGCGCAGTCCGCCGTCCACGCGCACCTCGATCCGCTCGCGCAGACCGTTCCGCAGCAGGACCGACTGGGTCTCCGCCAGGCCCACCTCCCAGGGCGAGCCCGCGTGCTTGATGGAGGAGAGTGGCGACGCGCCGGTCCCGCCGTTGTGCCCGGACACGAGCACGTAATCCGCGTAGGCCTTGGCCACCCCGGCCGCCACCGTACCGACGCCCGCCTCCGCGACGAGCTTCACCCCGACCCGCGCCGTCGGGTTCACCTGCTTGAGATCGTGGATCAGCTGCGCGAGATCCTCGATCGAGTAGATGTCGTGGTGGGGAGGCGGCGAGATCAGCGGGATCCCCACAACCGCGTGCCGCAGCCGAGCGATGAGGTCCGTCACCTTGTGGCCGGGGAGCTGGCCGCCCTCGCCCGGCTTGGAGCCCTGCGCGATTTTGATCTCGAGCTCGGCCGCGCGCACCAGATACTCCGCGGTGACCCCGAAGCGGCCTGAGGCCACCTGCTTGATTTGATTGTCGGCGCGGTCGCCGCCCGGGAGCGGGACGTACGTCGCCGGATCTTCGCCGCCCTCGCCGGTATTCGACCGCGCGCCCATGCGGTTCATGCCGATGGCCAGTGTCGCGTGGGCCTCCGGCGAGAGGGCGCCCAGGGACATGGCGCTGGAGATGAAACGACGGCGGATTGCCTCAACAGGCTCCACCTCCTCCAGGGGCACCGGCTGGCCCGGGCGGAACGCGACCAGGTCGCGCGGGCCCGCAGGGGGCCGAGCCTGCACCCGCTGGCGGAACGTCTCGTAGCCTGTGCCTGGATCGGGGCGCACTGCGTCTTGAAGTGCGCGGACGAGCGGCGGCGCCCAGCCATGGTCTTCGCCGTCCCGGCGGTAGCGCACCCGGCCGTGATCCGGCAGCCCGGCGTCCCCCCCCCCGTAGGCCGCCCGGTGTCGCTCCAGCACATCCGCCGCGATCTCCGTGAGCCCGATCCCGCCGATCACTGAAGTGGTGCCGGAGAAGCAACGCTCGATCACGGCGGCGCCGAGCCCCAGCGCTTCGAACACCTGCGCCCCGGCGTACGACTGGAGCGTGGAGATTCCCATCTTGGACAGAACCTTGCGCAGCCCCTGCTCGAGGGCGGCGCGGAGCTGTCCGCTAGAGGCCCGCGCCTCCGGCCCGGCGCCCAGCACCGTCGCCGACTCGAGCGCCAGCCATGGACACACCGCTTCGGCACCGTAGCCGAAAAGCGCCGCGCAGTGGTGCACGTCCCAGGCGTCACCGGCGTCGGCCACGAGTCCTACGCGGGTCCGGAGCCCGTCGCGGAGGAGCCGCTGGTGAACCGCGCCGATCGCCAGCAGCATTGGGATCGCGGCCCGCCGCTCGTCTGCTCCTCGGTCCGTGACGATCAGCAGCGTCGCTGCCGTCCCCCCCCTTCTATTCCCGCGCTCCGCCCCTCCCCCCACGGCGCGCGCAGCCTGATCGCAGAGGTCATCGAGGGCGCCCGAGAGCCCGGCGGAGCCGGAGGCGGGATCCCATACCGCCCCGAGGGTGACGGCCTCGAGCTCGGAGGCGTCGCGCAGGGTGGTCAGCTCTTCGTCGCACAGGATCGGATGCTCGAGACGGACCAGCGGCCGCCGCCCCTTCGGGGGATGCGGGGTGAGGAGCGAGCCGCGCGGCCCGAGGTACATCCGCAGCGACATGACGCGGGACTCCCGCAGCGGATCGATCGCGGGGTTCGTGACCTGAGCGAATCGCTGGCGGAAGTAAGCGTAGAGAGTCTGCGGAACCCGGGAGAGCGGGGCGATCGGCGTGTCGTCCCCCATACTCCAAATGGCGTCCTGGCCCGTAGCGACCATCGGCGTAACGACGTAGCGGAGGTCCTCGAACGAGTACCCGAACGCTCGCTGGCGGGGGACCAGCTCCGCGGCGGAGGTCCTGGGGACTTGGGAGGAGGTGTCGGCGCGGAGCAGGTGGACCCGGCGAGCCACCCAACGACCGTAGGGCCGCCGTCGAGCGACCGCGCGCTTGGCATCCGCGCTGCGCAGGATCAAGCCGCGGGCGGTGTCCACGATGAGCAGGTCGCCGGGGCCCAGACGACTACTCTCAACCACGTTCGCCGGATCGAGATCGGCCACGCCGACTTCGGAGCACGCGACCACCAGGTGGTCGCGGGTAACCTTGTAGCGGCAGGGGCGGAGCCCATTGCGGTCCAGCGCGGCACCGGCGACCACTCCGTCGGTGAACGCCAAGGCGGCCGGGCCATCCCAAGGCTCCACCAGGCAGGCGTGGAACTCATAGAAGTTCCGCAGGGCGGGGTCCATGTCGGTCACGCCTTCCCACGCCTGCGGCACGAGCATCATCAGGGCGTGCGCCGGGTCGCGGCCCGAGCGGACCAGGAGCTCCAGTGCGTTGTCGAGACTCGCCGAGTCACTGCCGTCCGGCCAGAGCACGGGCTTCAGGTGCTCGACGTCCCGTCCCCACACGGGAGACTCGAGCGCCGGCTCGCGGGCGCGCATCGCGTTGCGGTTGCCCCACAGCGTGTTGATCTCGCCGTTATGGGCCAGGAGGCGGAACGGCTGCGCCAGCGGCCAACTCGGCAGCGTGTTGGTCGAATAGCGTTGGTGGAAGACCGCGATCGCCGTTTCGAAGAGGGCGGAGCGCAGGTCGGGGTAGAACGCCGGCAGCTCGGTGCCCGTGAGCAGCGCCTTGTAGACGACGGTGCGGCAGGATAGCGAGCAGGTGAAGACCGAGGTGAGCCCCGCTTGCGCGGCGCGTCGCTCGATGACGCGGCGGGCGAGGTAGAGGCGGCGCTCGCAGGATTCCTTCCCGAGAAGCAGTGGCACCGCCACGAAAGCTTGCCGCACTGTGGGTCGAGTGGCGCGGGCGAGCGGCCCGAGGGCGGTCGGATCCACCGGGACGTCGCGCCAGCCGAGGACCGGCAGCTGGACCTCTTGGAGCGCGCGCTCAATCAGGGCGACCGCGCGTCCCAGCGCCGGGTCCTCCTGGGGAAGAAAGAACATGCCGAGCGCGAGCCGCCGGCCCGACCCGGCGCCCGCCAGGAGGCGGCGCGGGATCTGGGTCAGCACGCCGGCTCCATCCCCCGAGTGGTCGTTCGATGCGGCGCCGCGATGGGCCAAGCGGGCGAGCGCGGTGAGCGCCATCCGCAGGACGTCATGGGAGGGCTCCCCGGTGGCCTGCGCTACGAAGCCGACGCCGCACGCGTCCTGCTCTCGCCAGGGTGGAAGCACGGCTTCGGAGCCCGGGGGGGGAGGCGGGGGGCAACGAAAAGCCCGCTCGGGGGAGGGAGCGGGCTCGGAGCGCGGTGGTTGGGGTTGGGGCACGCTAAGCCGCTCCGGCGCTCCCTGGGGAGAGCGCGACATTATTCAGTTGCAGCTTGGCATGGTAGCAGTGCGCTGGCATGCCCGCGTCCCCCTTCTCAACTGGTTGTGTATTTCTATGCGTCCGGCTTCATAAAAATACAATCCAGATTGAATTCGTCAAGGCGCTGCCAGGGCCAGGACTGCCGCTCCCCGAAGCTTGCCCTCGCGCAGTCGCGCCAGCGCCTCGTTCGCTCGGGCCAGCGGGAACGGCTCGACCGTGGACCGGACCGGCACGGCCGGAGCGAGTTTCAGGAACTCCTCACCGTCCCGCCTGGTGAGGTTCGCCACCGACCGCACTACCCGCTCGCCCCAGAGAATCTCGTAGGGAAACGCCGGGATCTCGCTCATGTGGATCCCGGCGCAGACAACGGTCCCGCCCCTGGCCACCGCCCGCAGCGCCACCGGCACCAGGCCGCCCACCGGGGCGAAGAGGATCGCCGCATCCAGCGGCTCGGGCGGCGGCGCCTCTGAGCTGCCCGACCACTCTGCGCCCAGGTCCCGGGCGAAGCGCTGGGCCGCCGCATCGCCGGGCCGCGTGAACGCGAACACCCGCCGCCCCTGATGCCGGGCCACCTGCGCGACGATGTGCGCGGCCGCCCCGAATCCGTAAATGCCGAGCCGCACGCCGTCGCCCGCGGCGACGAGCGAGCGGTACCCGATCAGCCCGGCGCACAGCAGCGGGGCCGCCTCCAGGTCGGAATAGCCACCCGGCAACGAGAAGACGTAGCGCGCGTCCGCCACCGCGTACTCGGCGTAGCCGCCGTCGAGCTGATAACCGGTGAACCGGGCGCGCTCGCACAGGTTCTCGCGCCCCGCGCGGCAGTAGCCGCAGGTACCGCAGGTCCAGCCGAGCCAGGGGACGCCGACCCGGTCGCCCTCGCGCACCCGTTCGACCCCCGCCCCGACGGCCGCGACCATTCCTACGATCTCGTGGCCGAGGATGAGGGGCAGCTTCGCGTTGGGGAGGTCGCCGTCGGCGACGTGCAGGTCGGTCCGGCAGACGCCGCAGGCACGGACCGACAGCAGCACTTGGCCGGGGCCGGGCTCGGGGCGGGGGAGGTCGGCCAGGCGCAGGGGGCGCCCGGGAGCGTCGAGGAGCATGGCGCGCATTGCAGAAACCTATCGAGAAACGGGAAACGGGAGCCGACCGCTCCACGGTTCCCGTTTCCCGATTCTCGCTTCCCGGTCTTACCCGACCAGCACTGTCTCCGCTGCCGGCTGCTTGTACACGTACCGCTTGCCCGCGTAGTTACGGAGCACCACTTCGTCGTCGGAGATCGCCTCGACGTACTCCGGCAGCAGCGGAATCTTCCCGCCGCCGCCCGGGGCGTCGATCACGAAGTGCGGCACCGCGAGGCCGCTCGTCCAGCCCCGCAGCCCCTGGATGATCTCCAGGCCTTTCTCGACGGTGGTGCGGAAGTGCTCCGCCCCGGCCACTTGGTCGCACATGTAGATGTAGTAGGGGCGCACCCGGGCCGCGAGCAGCTTCTGCATCAGCTCCTTCATGACTTCCACGTCGTCGTTCACACCCTTGAGGAGCACCGTCTGGCAGCCCAGCGGGATCCCCGCGTCGGCCAGCCTGCCGAGCGCCTCCACGGCGGCGGGCGTCAGCTCCCGCGGGTGGTTGAAGTGCGTGTTGATGTAGAGCGGGTGGTACCGCTTCAGGATGTCGCACAGCTCGGGCGTGATGCGCTCAGGCAGGTGACAGGGGATGCGGCTGCCGATGCGAAGGATCTCCAGGTGCTTGATCGACCGCAGCCGCCGGCAGAGCTCGTCGATCCGGCGGTCGGAGAGCAGCAGCGGATCCCCGCCCGACATGATCACGTCGCGGATCTCGGTGTGCTCCTCGAGGTAGCGGAACGCCGACTCGAGCTGCGACAGCGGGATCTTCTCGGGGTCGCCCACCTTGCGCCGCCGGGTGCAAAAGCGGCAGTAGGACGCGCACACCGGAGAAACGAGGAAGAGCGCGCGGTCGGGGTAGCGGTGCGTGATGTTGGGCACCGGCGAGTTGGCGTCCTCAGCCAGGGAGTCCACCAGCCCGTCATGCACCTCCAGCTCCTGGACCGTCGGCACGTACTGCCGCCAGATCGGGTCCTCCGGGGACTCGATCAGGTCGACCATCGCCGGCGCGATCCGGAACTCGAAGTTCTCGGCGGCTTGCCGCAGCCGTTCGATCTCGGGGAAGTGCTCCGGCCCGAACTTGGCTGCCAGCGCGTCGAGCGAGGCGATGCTCCGCTTACGAAGCAGTTGTTGCCAGGACTCCATGCGTCAGATCCTTGAGATAAATCACCAGGTCGTCACCCGGCGCGTAGTACTCCGGCAGCACCGCCGCCCGCCGGAAGCCGCGCCGCTCGTAGAACCCCCGCGTGGGGGCGTACTCGGCGCGGGATGAGGTCTCCACTACCAGCAGGCGGGCGCAGTCCGCCGCGAGCCGCCGCTCCACTTCGTGGAGCAGGTCGCTGCCGACGCCCTTGCCCTGCCAGGCCGGGTCGACGGCGATCCAGTACAGGTCCCAGGTCCCCACGGTGGCCGGCGTCGGGCCCCAGCAGGCGAATCCGACCAGGGTGTCGGCGCCGCCCTCGTATGCCCCGACGAAGCGGTAGTCGTCGTCCCCGGCGAGGGCCTCGTCCAGCACCTCCACCGCGATCGCGGCTTCGGCCGGCTGGAACACGCCGGTGGCCGCGGTCAGCGCTTCAAACCGTGCGCGCTGAGCGCGAGCGACGGGGCGGAGCGAGCAGCTCACGCGCGGCCTTGGCTCCCTGAGCGTCCCGAAGCGCCACCTCGGCGATCCGCCGCACCAGCTCCGGGTATTCCCATCCAGCCGCCTGCGCCATGCGCGAGAGCCCGGCCTCGTCCGTCAAGTCCGGGTTCGGGTTGACCTCGAGGACCCACGGGCGTCCCGCGTCGTCCACTCGCAGGTCGACCCGTCCGTAGCCCTTGCCTTGCATGACCCGCCACGCCGCTTCGGCGGTGCGCGCGAGGCGGATGGCGAGACGCTCGGAGATCTGCGCGGGGCAGACGGGGCGGCTTCCCAGATCCTCGGCCGACCCGACGTGCCATTTGGCGGCATACGTGAGGATCGGCCAGGTGCCCTCGGGCATCCCCGTGAAGTCGATTTCGGCGATCGGCAGGGTGCGGCTCCCCACGAATCCGACGTTGAACTCGCGACCCGGGACGTACTGCTGGACCAGCACCTCGTCGAACTGCTCGGTCATCGCGGCGATGCGCGTGCGCAGCATCTTGCGGTCGGCCACGACGGACTGCCGGTCCAGGCCGGCGCTGGCGTCCTCGGCGGCCGGCTTGATGATGGCGGGTAGGGGGAAGTCGTCGGCGATCTTGCCGTGCGCGAGGATCCAGAGCGGGATCGGCAGGTCGGCCTTCTCGAGGATCGCGTTCGCGATCGCTTTGCGCCGGCACGCGGCCACCGTCCAGAGCCCGGACCCGGTGTGGGGGATGCCGGCAAATTCCAGCGTCCCAACCACGTGCTCCTCCCACTGCGAGACGCCGTGCACCCCCTCGCACAGATTGAAGACCAGATCGGCGCGCCGGCACGTCTGCAGCCACCGCATGTCGTGCTTGACGGGCACCCTCTGGACCTGGTGGCCCATCGCGCCGAAGATCACGCCGAGGTCGTCGACCGCCTTCATCACCCCGGCGATGTCAGCGGCGGACCAGTCATCGGCGCCCGGGTCGTACAGGACGACGACCCTCACGCGGTCGCCTCCGCCCGCACCGGCAGCGGCCGGCCCGTGATTCGTTGCCACGCGATTTGGACGACCTCCTGGATCAGCTCGTCGTAGGAGAAGCCGGCCGCGCGCGCCGCCTTCGGGAAGCAGGAGTTCATCTTCGTGTCGGGGATGATGCCGGGGAGCGGGTTCAGCTCCATGACGTTGGGGACGCCGGCGTCGTCGACGCGCACGTCCACGCGACACCAATCGCGGCAACCGAGGGCGTGGTAGGCCGCGAGCGCGACGCGCTCGATCTCCCTGGACAGGGGCTCGGGGGCCCGCGCGGGGCACTCGAAGATGTCGAGCTGGTGCTCGGGGGTGTCCCAGATCCACTTCGCCTCGTAGCCGTAGACCGGCGGCGCCCCGAGCGGCAACGTCGAGAAGTCCAACCCCACGATCGGCAGGCAGCGGGCTTCAGGGCCGTTGCCGAGGATCGCGACGGTGAACTCGGGGCCGGGCAAATAAGCTTCGGCCAGCACCGGCTGCCGATAGGTCTCCAACAGGAAAGCCACGCGGTCGCGCAGCTCCGCCCGGGAGTGGCATAAGTTATTGGCAAATATCCCCTTCCCCGATCCTTCGGCCACCGGTTTCACGAACAGCGGGTAACGCAGCCGCACCCGCGCGAGCTCGCTCAGCTCGCTCACCAGCGTGAAACGCGCCGTGGGCACGCCACGGCAAGCGAGGATCTCCTTGGCGCGAGCCTTGTGCAACGTGAGCGACAGGGTGAGCGGGTCGCTCGCGGTGTAGGGGACGTTCAGGTACTCGCAGATCGCGGGGACGTGCGCCTCGCGATTCGGGCCGTGGAGTCCTTCGGCCATGTTGAAGAGGAGGTGCGGTCGGGTGAGCGCGAGCTTTTGCGGGAACAGGGAATCGGCTTCGAATCGGATGACGCTGCCGAAGAGACTGAGAGCCAGCTCCACGGCGTCGATGGTGGAGGGCTCATCCCACTCGACGAAGGCATCGCCGGTCCTCGCAGGATCGTCGAGAGTGCTGTTGGGATCCGGTTTCTCGTTGTAGGCGAGACCGATGCGCATCGTGGTCTCGGGTGACCTCCTACAAAAAAAGGCCGCTCTGCGTGGCGGTCCGTCCAGCGTCAACGTGTTGTCCGGTATCAGAATATGAGATTCAAGATGAATACGCAATAGGGAAAAGGCGTTTTCCGTTTTCCGTCGTCCGTCATCCGACAACACTTTCCGTGACGGACAACGGATAACGGATAACGGACAACGCTACACTTTGTGATACGTCACGCGCGCGGCGTCCAGTTTGTCGTCGGCGACGTAGATCTCGAAGTCGGAGAAGAGCGCGGACGCCTCGCGCTGCAGCACACGGAGCCCCGCGATGGCCATGCGTCGGATCTCGAGTTCCGCGCCCTCGCCGCAACGCAGCTCGAGCATCGTGCGCCACGCGCGCGCGTTGCCGGAGACGACGATCTTCACCTCGGTCGCGTTGGGGAGCACGCTGCGCGCCGCTTCGCGCGCCAGCTTGCGCCGGTGCACCTTGTCGGCGATCCAGGCGTAACGCTCCATCAAGCCTTCCACGGCGCGCACGTAGGCGGCCTGCGCGGCGGCTACCTGGCGCTCCCAGTCGGACTCGAGCGCCGGGTCGCCGAGAATCGCCGGCGGCACCACGAACGCCGCGTGCGATTCATCCACGTAGCGCTGCGAGATCTGGGAGTAGCCGAACCCCGCGCGGTGCCGCACCAGCTCGTGTGAGCACGAGCGCGAGATCCCCTCGATCAGCAGCACGTAGACGGAGTGCTCCAGCACCGAGCCGTGGCCCTGCTTCTTGATGTTCTCGAGGTACTCGGCCGTCGTGCGGTGGATCGGGTTGCGCTGGCTCATGTAGCACAGCCGGCCGGCGTACTCGGCGAGCCGCTCGCCGTCGGAGCCCTCGCCCAGCCACTGCACCGGCAAGTGCGCGGGCTCAAGGAACTGCGGTCGGGCGATGAGCGTGACGCGGGGTTCGCGGAAGATGTCCATGAGCGCAGGGGCTCGGGGTTCGGGGCTAGGGACTCGGGGCCGCGCGAGCCAGCTCCAACTTCGGCGTGCCCCAGGCCGCGGCGCGCTCCAGCTCGCGCAGGCGGGCGGCGATGTCGTCGGGAATGGGGGCGGCGTCGGGGCCCACCTTCAGCTCGGCGAGCGGCGCCCAATCGGCCGCGGGAAGTATAACACCGGGGTTGAGGACGCCGCGCGGGTCGTAGGCGCGCTTCACGTCGCGGAACAGCGCGAGCAACGCCGGCCCGTAGAACCGCTCCAGCAGGCCGGCGCGCAGCCGCCCGTCACCATGCTCCCCGCTCGGCGTCCCGGCGAGCCGCACCAACAGGTCGGTCACGTCACCCAGCAGCCCCTCCAGCGCCTCACGCCACCCCGCGCGTGTCGTGTCGGGCAGGGCGTTCACGTGCACGTGCCCGTCGCCCGCGTGGCCGAAGATGGCGACGGGCACGCCCCGCCGCTCGGCCGCCGTGCGCAGGCCCGCGACGTAGTCCGCCAGGCGCTCCGGCGGCACGCAGCCATCCTCCACCACCTGCAAGGATCGCCGCGTCTCGGGCAGGCGTGCCAGGGCGGGGCTGGCCAGCCGGCGCACCGCCCACAGCTGCTCCAGGCCGGCGCGGTCCACCGCCATGTCTACGTGGGCCGTCAGGTGCTTGAGGGCGCGCACCGCGTCCCTTACCACGCCGCGGGTCGCGCGGTCGGTCTTCCGCTCGAACTCGACCAGGAGCAGGCCGGCGAGGTCTCCGGGAACGGCATCCTCGACAAAGGAGAGCAGCGTATTGTCGAGCAGCTCCACGGCCGACGGGTTGAAGGCGGCCAGGTGTGGCACGGCTTCCCCGAGCGCGGTGAGGTCGCGGAAGCCGAGGGCGGCACCCGCCGCGTTGGTGGGAATGGGATCGAGCCGCCAATGCACCGCGGTGACGATGGCGAGCGTGCCCTCGGAGCCGATCACCAGATCCAGCTCCTCGCCCGATGCCGTGAACGCATCGAGGGCGTAGCCACTCGAGTTCTTCCGGGTGCGCGGGAAACGCTCAGCGATCAGCCGTCGGCCGTCAGCCGTCAGTGAAAACCGCTCCCCGCTCCCCCCTCCCCGCCTGACCGTCCGAACCTCCCCGTCCGTGCCCACGATCTCCACGGCTTCCACCCAGCGCCGCACGCTGCCGTAGCGGAGCGAGCGCGGGCCCGCGGCGTTGGTGGCTACCATGCCGCCGCAGGTCGCGAACGCCCCGGAGGACGGATCAGGCGGCAACCGCAGCCCGAAGGAGCGGGCCGCCTCGGTAAGCTGCGCCCAGGTGACCGCGGCCCCGGCTCGGGCGGTGCGCCGGTCGGGGTCCACGAGGACATCGCCGAACCCGTGACTTAGGTCCACGATCACGCCGTGGCCCACGCTCCCGCCGGGCATGCCGCTCCCCGCGCCGCGGGGGACGAGCGCTGTGCCGGTGACGGCGGCCCAGCGCATGAGGTGCTGGACGTCTGGGACGGTCTTGGGGATCGCGACCGCGAGCGGGACGATGCGGTAGATCCCGGCGCCTTCGGCGTAGGCGGCGCGGCTGCGGCCGTCGGTCAGCAGCGGTGGCGTGGCGGACACGCTGCTAACTTGACACGGCCGGAGCGCGGCGTGAAGCTTCCTCGTCCACATGGCCACATCCGCCCCGGTCCAGCGTCCCCAGCTCATCCACATCGAGACCGATCGCCGCCTCGGCCATGAGTGGGACGAGTGGGACGGCAAGCCGCTGCCGAACAACGGCGACTACGCTGCGCCACCGCGGCTGTTCTTCGCGTACAGCGCACTCACGCTGCTGGTGGTGGGCGCCGCCGCCACCGGGCTTCTGTTTCTGCTCGCGCCGCGCCTCGGCGCGCTGTGGGCGCCGCTCCCTGCCGCACTCGGCTGGATCCTCGCAGGATGTTGCGGGGCGGCCGTCCTCTGGTTCGCGATCCTGCTCGCGTCCTTTTACGGTGGGGTGTCGCTGCTTCCGGAAGCCTTGCTGGAACGCGGCCCCTACTTGCGAATGATGAATGTCACCTCCCGCGTGGCGCGCTGGCTCGGCCGGCGCGACTGGGTCGAGCACGCCGCTATCGACGTCTACAACACGCTGGCGGTGCGCCGGGGTCGGACCGTCGGCAAAGGCGAGCTGCTGGTGCTGATCCCGCGCTGCCTCTCGAAGGGCGCGCTGGACGGCGTGCTGGCGATCGCGGGGCGGTACGAAGTCCCGGTGTTCGTCGCGACGCGCGGCCAGCTCGCGCGGCGCGTGATCCGCGAGCGCCGGCCGCGAGCCGTGGTGGCGGTGGCGTGCGAGCGGGACATGCTGACCGGTTTGCGCGACGTGGCGGGCAAGCTCCCCGTGCTCGGCCTCACGATGCAGCTTCCCAACGGCCCCTGCCGAGACGCGGTGCTCGATCTCGCGACGATGGAGAGCTGGGTGAAGGGCCTCGTCGGGGCTTAGGTCCCGAGCTTCTTCTTTACCGCGTCCAGCAGCCGGTCCACCAGCTTCCGCCCCTCGTGGTCGCTCGGCGCGATCGCCTCCAGGTCCCGCTCCACGCGTGATGGGTCCAGTAGCGGCCGGACCACGGCCTCCACGGTCAGCTTCGATTTCCCGGGCGCGTCGGGATCGATCCAGCAGCGGATCTTGACCGTGCTGCGCGGGTCCAGCCCGTCCCCCCGGCCGCCCACGGAGCGCTTGGTGCGCGTGTCGTACCAGGCAGTCTCGACGAAGCGATCCTCCACGCTGGCCCGCTCCAGGTGAAGCCCTTGGTCCGTCAACCACGACTGCACTTCCCCCAGCACGCGCAGCGGCGGCGCGTCCAGCACCACCGCGGGCGCTTCGGGGAACGGCTGAAAAGGCGGACGCAGGCTGACGGGAGAGCAGGCGGCGACGAGGAGCACAATGCGGAATGCGGAATGCGGAATGCGGAATGGAAGGCTGACGCGTCCATTCCGCAATCCGCAATCCGCGATCCGCAATTGCTCCCCCTCAGTGCGTGTGCGACGATGTCCCGGACGCATCATGATGAGTCGTATCCGTCCCGGCGCTTGGGTGTTCGTGCTCTTCGGCCTCACCCTCCTCGTGGTGATGGGCTTTTTCCCGGTCCTGCATCTCCGCCTGCATCGTCTTCGTCGGGATACCCGCGGCGTGCTCGAACATCAGCTTTCCGCCATACACCCCAGTCGCGATGATCAGCACCAGGCCCGCGACGGACAGGATCCGCAGCACCCACTCCTCGGCGGGGGAGACGCGGAAGCGCCGCCACAGCTTCCAGCCCAACACGACCGTGAAGACGCCCATCGTGAAGAGCGCCAGCGTTTCGTGGGTCTCCATCAGCTCGTGGATCGCTTCGCCGTGGTCGTTCGCGATCGCGTCCTCGGCCAGCTCACCCGCGATCACGGCCGCCCAGCCGCCGATCACGCCGGCCCACAGCGTCCACAGCGCCGCCCACTTGAGCGATTCGCGCTTCCACGCCCAGGCGGCGAGCTCGAACAGGACGGCGACGACGAGCAAGGCGGCCGGCAGGTCGTTCAGGGCGGCGTGAAGGCGGGGCATGTCGTAGCCAAAAATGTGCATCCGGTCTCCCGTGTTCGTGGAGGTCTTACAGCCCGAGACTCGAGACGGTCGGCGGATTCACCGCGTAATCGTAGAACCCCTTGCCGCTCTTCTTTCCGTACATGCCGGCCAGCACCATCCGCTTGAGCAGCGGCGGGGGGGCGTACTTCACCTCTCGGTACTCGGCGAACATGATCTCGGCGATCTTGTAGGTCGTGTCGAGCCCCACGAAATCGAGCAACGTGAGCGGTCCCATCGGATGGCCGCACCCCAGCTGCATCGCCTTGTCGATGTCGGGCACCGAGCCGACGCCCTGCTCCAGCGCCCGGATGGCGTCCAGTAGGTACGGCACGAGCAGCCGGTTCACGATGAACCCCGAAGTATCTTTGGCGGCGACGGCCTCCTTGCCCAGGGACGTCGCGAAGGCGTACGCCCGCTTGAAGGTCTCCTCTGCGGTCGTGACCGTCCGGACCACCTCGACCAGCGGCATCAGGGGTACGGGGTTGAAGAAGTGCAGTCCCACGAACCGGTCGGCGCGTCGAGTGGCGGCGGCCATGGCCGCAATCGTCAGGCTCGAGGTGTTGGACGCGAAGATCGTTGCGGGCCCGCAGAGGGCGTCCAGCTCCTTCCACAAGGCATTCTTCAGGTCCAGGTCTTCGGTGACCGCTTCGATCACGATGTCGCAACCCTTGAGATCGGCGGTGTTCGTCGTGAAGGTGAGGCGCTGCAGCGTCGCATTACGGGCGTCGGTCGCCAGCTTCCCCTTCTCGACGAACCTGGCGAGGGACTTCTCGATGCCTGCCTTGCCCTTCTGGATGATCTCGCTCGACACCTCGCGGACGATCGTCGCGTAGCCGGCGGTTGCTGTCACCTGGGCGATCCCGCTGCCCATCAGGCCACACCCCAGCACCCCAACCTTCTTGACCTCGCTCATGGCTCTCCCATCGGATCGGCTGACCCCGGGGCGCTGCCCCGGGTGTCTCAAGGTCACTGAAAGGTCTTCCGCAGCTCCTCGGCGATACGGACGAAGGCGCTGGCCCGCGGGCCCCCCCCCGGGAGCGCGTGCTCCGGGCGGATCTCCCCGTGTTCCAGCCGATCAAGCACCTGCTCGAGCGCGACCTGGACCCTCTCGTTTTCGGGCCGGTGCCGGCGCAGCAGCGTCGCGGCCGCGGCCGCGAGGATCGGCAGCGGCAGCAGGGCCCACGGCATCAGGAAGCCGAGGGGGAGCGCGGCCCCGGCGGCGGCCAGGCCCAGGCTGCCGAGCAGCGCCGCTCCCTGGATGCGCACGCTGCGCGCTCGGCGGTTGTCCGCCGTGAGTTGGACGTGGCAGAACCCAGGCTCGAGCTGGGTGACCTGCCCCGCGACCTCACCGGCATGCGCCAGCGCGTAGCTCTTGCCGCCCGCACCGAGCGCACGCTGAATCGAGGCGAAGGCGCCGCGCTTGGGCTCCCAGGAGGTGCTGTCGGGGAAGCGGCGCTTCACCTGCAGCAGTTCCTCGTCCTCCATCCAGCGCGTCAGGGCCCGTTCCACGACCACCCGGTCGCCGGGCACGACCCGGGCGGCCGCGAGCTGCGCGGGCCCGGCGAGCCAAGCCCACAGGCCCTTGGGGACCGCGGCCACGGTGCGGGTGCGCTCCTCGAGCAGTGCCTGGCGCAGGTAGCGCGCCGGGATCCCGACGTCTGTGCCGAGGGCCAGCAGCTCGGCCTCGGTGAGTCCCTCGCCAACGTCGTGCTCACCGGCCTGCAGCTCGGCGGCGCGTTGGAGGATACGGTCGAGCGCCTCGCGGCTGATCAGCTCGCCGGGCATCGCTAGGCTTGGACCCGGTCCTTGCTGGGCAGCTGAGCGGGGGGCAGCGATTCACCGGAGGCTTTGGCGGGCAGGGCCGGCGCGCGGCCGCCCTTGATGGCGTCGAGGAGCCCCTTGAACAGGTCGATGGGGATCGGGAAGATCGTGGTCGAGTTTTTTTCGGAGGCGATCTCCGTCACCGTCTGCAGGTAGCGCAGCTGGATGGCCGCCGGCTCGGAGCCGATGATGCGGGCGGCCTGGGCCAGCTTCTCGGAGGCCTGCAGCTCGCCCTCGGCGTTGATCACCTTGGCGCGCCGCTCGCGCTCCGCCTCGGCCTGCCGGGCCATGGCCCGCTTCATTTCGGGCGGCAGGTCGACGTCTTTCACCTCCACCGCCGAGACCGTGATCCCCCAGTCTTCGGTGCGCGTGTCGATGATGTTCTTCAGAATCGCGTTGATCTTCTCGCGATTCATCAGCAGCTCGTCCATCTCGGTCTCGCCCAGCACCGAGCGCAGCGTCGTCTGCGCCAGCTGGCTCGTCGCGTAGAGGTAGTTCTCGACGCCGATCACCGCCTTCACCGGATCCTTCACCAGCATGTAGAGGACGGCGTTCACCTTGATCGAGATGTTGTCTCGGGTGATCACGTCCTGGGGTGGGATGTCCATCGCGACCACGCGCAGCGAGACCTTCTGCATGCGGGCGAACAGCGGCGGCAGGTAGATGAGCCCGGGCCCCTTGGCTCCCCAGGACCGTCCCAGGAAGAAGTAGACCGCGCGCTCGTACTCGCGCAGCACGCGCAGCCCCGAGAACAGATAAAACCCGACGCCGAGGAGGATGGGCAGCAGGAAATTTTCCATGGGGAGCTCCTAGGCGGGGAAGGCTTCTACGATGACCGCCGCGCCCTGGCCGCCGCCGATGCACGCGGAGCCGAGCCCGAAGCGCTTGTGCTGCTGGCGCAGGGCGTGCAGCAGGTGAATGGTGATGCGGGTACCGGTCGCCGCGAGCGGGTGGCCGATGGCGATCGCGCCGCCGTGCACGTTGGTCCTGCTCCGGTCGAGCCCGAGCTCCTTCTCCACGGCCAGGTACTGTGGTGCGAACGCCTCGTTCACCTCGACGAGGTCCATCTGCTCGAGCTTCATTTGCGCCTTCGCCAACGCCTTGCGCGCCGCCGGTGCCGGGCCGATGCCCATGTACTTGGGCTCGACGCCGGCGACGGCCCAGGCCACGAGTCGCCCCAAGGGCCGGCGTCCCTGCGCCTTGGCGTACGATTCGCTCGCGATCACCGTGGCCGCGCCGCCGTCGCAGATCCCCGACGCATTCCCTGCGGTGACCAGCCCGTCCTTCTTGAAGTACGGCTTGAGGCCGAGCAATACCTCCAGCGTCGTCTCCGGCCGCATGTGCTCGTCGGCGCGGAACTCGACGGTCTGCCCCTTCTTTTTGACCGGCACCGGGACCACTTCATCCTGGAAGACGCAGGCGTCCCAGGCCTCCTTGGCCCGCCGCTGCGACGCGAGGGCGACCTCGTCCACTGCGTCGCGGGTCAGCTTGTACTGCTCGGCGAGGTTCTCGGCCGTCTCCGCCATCGACAAGCCGCATTGCGGGTCCCGGAGCGCTTCCCAGAGGAGGTCCTCGAGCGGGGCGGCGGGGCCGAGCCGCAGCCCCCAGCGGGCGCCGCGCACCACGTGCGGCGCCTGGCTCATGGACTCGCAGCCACCCGCCAGCACCGCGTCGGCTTCGCCCAGCAGAATCAGTTGGGCGCCTTGGGTGATCGCCTCGAAGCCGGAGCCGCACAGCCGGTTCACGGTGACGGCGGGGACTTCGATCGGCAGCCCGGCCTTGAGGCCGACGTGGCGGGCGCAGTAGATCGCGTCGGCCGAGGTCTGGAGCGCGTTCCCGAAGACGGTGTGGCCGAAGTGGGCGGCGGGTATGCCGGAGCGCTCGAGCGCGTGCTTCGCTGCGACGGCGCCGAGGTCGATGGCCGAGTGGTCCTTGAGCGAGCCGCCGAAGGTTCCGAACCCGGTGCGGACCCCTGAGAGAAAGACTACGTCTGTATTGGTACCCTGGGTCTTCATGGGGAAAAGCTCCGCGTGCAGTGCTGAGAGGGCGGAATATGGGTGGGGGGCAGAGGCCGCGGTAGGGCGCGACCTGAAGCCGTGGCTCAAAGCGCGGCCGCAACCGCCGCTGCCACCTCGCGCGTCGTTGCCTTACCGCCCACGTCCGGCGTTCGCGTACCGGCGGCGAGGGCGTCCTTCACCGCCTGTTCCAGGTCCCGCGCCGCATCCTTCTCGCCGAGCTCTGTGAACATGAGGGCACCGGTGAGGATAGCCGCCATCGGATTCGCGTCATCGCGGCCGGCGTGACGCGGCGCCGAGCCATGCACCGGCTCGAACAGACCAGCGCGGCCGGGGTGTAGATTGGCGCTGGGAGCGATTCCCAGCCCGCCCACGAGCGCGGCGCCGAGATCAGAGAGAATGTCGCCATACAGGTTGTTCGTGACAATCACCTGAAACCGCCCCGGCTTGCGGACCAGCTCCATCGCCAGCGCGTCGATGTAGCGATGCTCGGCCTCGATCCCGGGGTAGTCGGCGGCGATCTCGCGGAACAGCCGCTGCCAGAGATGGTGGGTAGGGACGGCGTTCGACTTGTCCCCCATGGTGACGAGGGTTTTGCCGTGCGCCCGCGCCCAGTCGAACGCCGCGCGGATGATACGGGAGACTCCCTTCACAGTGTGCACCTCTTCGGCGATGTGCTCATCGCCTTCGACGCGCCCCCGTCCGAGGTACATGCCCTCCGTGTTCTCGCGGAAGATTACGAAGTCAATCGCTGGCCGGTCCGCGCGGAGTGGGGTGAGGTCAGGATGCAGCAGCGTCACCGGCCGGAAGTTGACGTACAGGTCGAGTCGGAAGCGAAGCCCGAGTAGAATGTCGCGGGCGTGCTCGTTCCCCGGCACGCGCGGGTCGCCGAGCGCACCGAGGAAGATCGCGTCCACGTCGTCCCGCAGGTGGCGGAACGCGTGGTCGGGAAGCGTCTCCTTGGTCTTCAGGTAATGGTCGGCAGAGTAGGGGAGGCGCTCCCAGTCGAGGGTGAAGCCGTGCGCCCGCGCGGCGGCGTCCAGCACCGGCATGGCGGCCTCGACGACTTCCGGTCCGATCCCGTCCCCCGCGATCACCGCGATGCGGTAACGCTTCACTCGAACCCCGTCGCGCGGCCGCAGCTCACGCAGTAGGCCCAGCCCACGTCCACTTCGGCGCCGCACGCCGGACATTTCAGCTCCTCCCCCGACGGCGGCTGGCCACAGTGCGGGCAGAAATTGATCTTGCGGTTGCGGGGGAGCACGCCGCCGCAGTACGCGCACTGCCGGCCCGGCGTCTCCTCGTCCTCCGCCAGCTCGAACGGCGTGTCGGGGGAGGGGGCACGAGCAGAGGTCACGGGGGCCGGCGGAATCGGGTTTTCCGAGGTCCAACTCGCGGGCTCCTCTTCCTCTTCGACCGGCGGCGCGTAGGCCGCCTCGCCGCGCAGAAACCGCTCGGCGGCGAGCCGGTTGATCATCACCCGGGCGTCGGGGAAGGTCCGGAACATGGTGGGATCAGGGTTCACCGCGATGACCTCGCGCTGCATCGCCTCCCGCACGTCGTCCGGCTCGAGCCGGACGTAGCCGCGCTCGCCCGCGAGCAGCCGCAGCACCGCCATCTCGTAGTCCTGGTGCGTGGCGACCCGCAGGTGCGAGCGGTTGGAGCGGTAGGGCACGAGCCGCTCGTACACGTCGGCGGCGGGGAAGGGCACGGCGAGCCGCGCGTCCTTGACCAGCACCGCCACCAGCCGCTCGAAGAGACGATCCAACTCATCCACGCGCCGATCCCTCCCGCTCTCCGCTCACTTTACGACCACCACGCCTTTCATAGTCGGATGGGGCGTGCAGTGATACGCGTACGTTCCCGGCTGGTCGAACTGGATGGCGAGCTCGCCCTTGGGCGGGAGGGAACCCGAGAGGCGGGCGGCATTGCGCGCGTCGAAAGTGACGGTGTGCTCCAGGTTGTCGCGGTTCACCCATTTCACGGCCTGGCCGGCGGAAATCGTGACCGTATCGGTCCAGAACCGGATGCCCTCGATCACCACCTCCGCGGCCGCGGCGAGGTTCACGAGCGGCTGGTTGGTGCGGATGGCGTGCTCGGGGCGGTGGAACCAGGGGCTGAACCTCCGCAGGTGGAGCGGGATGGTGAACTCGAACCCGTAGCGCCGCTGGTTCGTGCCCCGCGAGTTGCCTTGAATGGTGTTGACGGCGGCGTTGCTGGTCTGGAGCGAGAAGGTGTGCGGCGAGCCGGGGATCACGACGCTGATCGCCGCGCCCCAGGTCGCCACCGTCGTGGGACTGACGAACGAGCCCACGTCCGCGCTCACCGCGACGTATTCGGTGAGTCGCGCCACGATCCCGCCGGCGAACGCGCCCTTGGCGCCGCCCGAGTGCCCGAGCGGCTTCTGCGTCACGCGGGCGACCCCCTCGAGCGTGATCGGGCCGGACGTCCAGTCCACCCCCACCTCCCCGTCCACGCTCTTGGCGGCGGCGTTGTACGCCGGGGTGAGCGCCACCGCAAACCCCGTCGCCCCCTCGGCGGCGCCCCACCGGTAGCGGCCGTAGAACTCGCTCTCGTTGGAGGACAGTGCGCCCTGCACCACGGTGTGGGTGCCGAAGTGCCAGCCCACCGCGAGGCTGCGGCCGATGCCGGCGGCGAGCGTGAAGCTGGGGTAGTTCACTACGGCGTGACTGGGGGCGGGAAAGACGTAGAAGCGGTGCGCGAAGTTGAACTGAACGACGCCGCCATCGGGCGTCCAGGTGCCGCCCAGATTGGGCGAGCGGTACAGCAGCGACTGGGCCGCGAGCGGCGTGCCGAGTAAGGTAAGGGCGACCGGGAGAAACGATCTCATGCAGGGCTCCTCGGGGCAGTAGGATTCGTGCACTCAGGACTCTCCTTGCCATTCCCCAATCCGCAATCCGCAATCTGCATTATCTCCACTCCCGCACCCAGCGATCGTACAGCACCGGCACGATGCCCCCCTGCTGGAGCACTTCGATCCCCGACGGGTCGCGGTAGGCTTTCCGGTAGAAGACGTGGGTGACCCCCGAGTTGATAATCAGCTTGGCGCACATCACGCACGGCGAGGCACTGATGAACATGACCTTGTCGCGCACGTTGCCCGGCGCCTTGACGAGCGCGTTCATCTCCGAATGGATGCAGCCGCAGTTCCCCGGCACGGTCGAGTCGCACGTGTTGGCGAGCCCGCGGGCATTTCCGTTGTAGCCGATCGCGAGGACGTTCTCGAGCACCTGGTCGGTGACCACGGTGCCCACCTGGAGCCGCGCGCAGGTGGAGCGCTTGGCGAGCTCCTCGGCCATCCGCATGTAGACCTCGTACAGCGGAATCCGCTCGACCGGCGGAGCGGACACACCGGTGGGCAACAGGTTCAAGAAATGCGTGTTCGCGGGGACACCGTCCTTAAAGACGCTCATGCACCTGCCCGTCGGGGTCGTAGTCCCCGTACTTGCCCCGCGCGCGCTGCTGAGCGAGCCAGGTGTCGAACCCTGACGGGAGCAGGCCGTTGGAGCGCTCCTGGCGCTCGGCGGCGCGCACCGCGAGATGATCGGCGTACTCGTTCTTGGGGTTGTCGTCATGACCCCGAACCCAACGCCACCCCACGTGATGCGCCCGGACGACCTGGGCGAGCTTCTGCCACAGCTCCACGTTCTGGAGTTCCCCGCCTTTGCGCTTCCATCCCTTCTGCTCCCAGGCCGGCAACCACTGGGTCACGCCCTTCACCAGGTATTCGGAGTCGGAGACGTACCGCACGCGCGCGTGTGCCCACTGGCGGCGGATCCACTCGAGCGCCGCGATCGCGCCGGCGATGGCCATCCTGTTGTTCGTCGTCTGGGGGGAGCACTCGTAAAAATCCCAGCGAGCGACACTGTCGCCGGCCGGGGCCTCGATGAGCGCCCCGTTGCCGCCCGGACTGGGCTTGGTGGAATCGTTCCCCAGGCAGCTCTCGTCGGCGTGGACCAACACGTGGATCCCCGTCGCGTCGGGCATCAGGGCTGGATCACGACCGGGATGTCGGTGTGCCGCAGGATTTCCTCGGCGTGGGAGACCACGGGTTGGCTGGGACGGCCCGACCGACGCTCCAGGTGCGCGCCGGCGAACAGGGCGTCGCACTTGGTCCGCGCGATCACCCGGGCCACCACCTCGCCCGGCGAGCCCCCTTCGATGTGCGTCACGAACGACACGCCGAGCATCGAGAGGACGGCCTCGGCGGTGCCGACCACCCGCACGCCGGCCTCATGGTCCGGGGTGGCGTGAATCACGTGCACGGTGCTCTCGAAGATGCTGGCGAAGCGCGCCGCGAGGTCGAGCGCCCGCCGGCTGGTGTCGCCGCCGTCGAACGCCACCGCGCAAGACTGCATCGGCGAGGGGGCTCCACCGCACACGATGACGCACTTCTCGGCGATCGTGATCAGCGAGCTGACGGTGGGGCCGAGCGCGTCGGCCGCGGTCGCGCTACCACGTCGCCCCACCAAGACCGCATCCACCGTCTTCGCGAGCTCGGCCAGCACGAGGTCGGGGCTGCCTTCCCGCTCGACCAGCTCGACCGCGAGCCCCGCTGCGTCGACGCGCTCCTTGGCGCGCGCGAGCAGGGCGGCCCCGCCGCCCCCCCCTCCCCCCTCGCCCCCGTGTGCCTCGCGCACGGTCGCCGCGACCAGCGTGGCCCCGAAGCGTTGCCCCAGCTGGACCGCCTGCTCCAGGGCTGCGTCCGCCCGGGGACTGCCGTCGAGACCAATCAGCAGGCGTGTGAACATGGGGCCCTCACGGGAGGACCGCGAACCGCTCGAGGTCGCGCAGCCGGAACGCCAGCACTTCACCCGTCATCGGCAATCTCCCCTCCAGGAGCTCGTCCCGGTCCGCCGTCTCGAGCCGCTCGGCGACCACCACATATTCGGTGCCCCGGCGCACCAGCGCCACCCTGCGATGCTCGCGCACCGCGCTCTCGAGCGCATCGAGCGCGTCGGGCGTAAGGGCGCGGTACTCGGGGATTGCGGCCACGGGAAGGCGAGTGAGAGGGGAGGCGCTAGGTCACCGCGATCGTGCCCGGGTGCCCCGTGACGACCCGTCCGATGACCGCCGCCGCCGGCGTCCCTTCCTTCTCTAAGGCGGCCACCAGGGCGGGAACATCCCGCTCCGGCAGGGCGATGAGCAGACCGCCCGACGTCTGGGCATCGCACAGCAACACCCGCTCGACTTCCGGAACGCCGGGTCTCCAGGAGACGGCGTCCTCCCGCTCGAGGCTTTCCCGATTGCGCTTGGTGCCACCGGGCACGGCGCCGCGCCCGACCATCTCGGCCGCGCGGGCCAGCACGGGGACGGCGGCGGCGGCCATCTCGGCCGCCGCGCCGCTCGCCGCGAGCAGGTTGTGCAGGTGGCCCAGCAGCCCGAAGCCGGTCACGTCGGTGGCGGCGTGGGCCCGGACCGCGCGCAGCGCGCGCGCGGCACCGGCGTTGAGCGTGGTCATCACGGCCACCGCGGGCGCGATCGCGGCGCCGTCGAGCAGGTCTCGCTTCAGGGCGGTGGCGAGCACGCCCGTGCCGATCGGCTTGGTCAGCACCAACGCATCACCGGGCAGCGCCCCGGCGTTGGTCACGATCCGGTCGGGGTGCACTTCCCCGATCGCCACCATGCCGTACTTCGGCTCGGGATCGTCGATGGAATGCCCTCCCAACACGAACGCGCCCGCCTCCCGCGCCACGTCCGCCCCGCCCCGCAGCACGTCGCCCAGCAGGTCGTAGGGCAGCGTGTCGCGCGGCCAGCCGACCAGGTTCAGGGCGAACAGGGGTGTTGCCCCCATCGCGTACACGTCGGAGAAGGCGTTCGCGGCCGCGATGCGCCCGAAGTCATACGCGTCGTCCACGATGGGCGTGAAGAAGTCCACCGTCGCCACGATCGCGCGGTCGGCCGAGAGGCGAAACACGGCGGCGTCGTCGCGGGTGGCGGCGTCGACGAGGATCCGGGGATCCGTCGCGGCGGGCACGTGGCGCAAGACCTGCGCCAACTCGGCGGGGCCGAGCTTGCAGGCTCAGCCCGCGCCGTGCGAGTAGGCGGTCAGCCGGACGGTGGTCTTGGGTTGTGACGACATGGTGGACGGAAGATGGACCCGAAGCCCGCCGTTAGCCAAGCCTCCAGGCGAGGAGGCCGCCGGCCGCGACATAGCGGGCCACGTCGAGCCCGGCATGGACGAGCAGGGCCCGCCGTCGGGGCGGCTCGACGTACTGCCACATCACGAGCCGGCGCGGGAAGGCGACGAGGAGCCCGACAAGGAAGAACAGCACGCCCCAGCCGCCGGCGCCCAACGTATCAAACCAGAGCGAGCCGAAGAGCACGACCACCGCAGCCTCGACCAGGCGCCACCAGACTTCCCAGCGACTGTATGACCAGACGAAATAGCCCTGGCCGACGACCCCCTCCCAGCGGTCGCCGATCGGCGGCGCGACGACGAACAGTGCGGCCACCGGCAGCCACGCGAGCAGCAGCCGGCCGAGGCTCACCTCCCCCGCCGCTCCGGCGGTATGAACCCCGGGCCCCGCAGCCCGCGTCCCGGACGCGCGGCCGTCACCGTGCCGTGGTCCACCACTACCTGTCCGTTCACGAGCACGTATGCGAACCCCACCGACGGCTGATGCGGCCGCTCGAACGTCGCCCGGTCGGCGACGGTCGCGGGGTCGAACACCGTGATGTCCGCGTACATCCCGGGTCGCACCAGCCCGCGGTCCTTGAGGCCCACGCGCTGCGCCGCGAGGGACGTCATCTTCCGGACTGCGAACTCGAGCGGCAGGAGCTTCAGCTCGCGGACGTAGTGGCCCAGGATGCGGGCGAAGCTGCCGTACGCCCGCGGGTGGGTGCCGTCCTTGCCGAAGGGTCCGTCGGGGGCGACGCCGCCCGCATCGCAGTCCACCGCGACCCACCACGTCTTCATTGCCTCCTGCACGTCCGGCTCGCTCATGGTGAAATAGATCGCCCCGGTGCGAGTGTGGTCGGCGATCACGATGTCGAACAGGGTCTCGATCGGGTCGGCGTGGCGCGCGCGGGCGATCTCTGAGAGCCGCCGGCCGTCGAGATAGTGCAGCGAGTCCTGGAACGGGCCGGCGATCAGGATGCCGTCGGCCCCTCCAGCGTTCTCGTAGGTGCTCTCGTCCCCCAGCGCGGGGCGCAGCATCTCCTGGTGGATCCGGACGCGCGTCGGGGGGTCCTTCAGCCGCACGATGAGCGAGTCCATCCCCCCCGAGTGCGCCCACTGCGGGATCGACGCGTCGAGCGAGGTGGCGGCGGCGATGTAGGAGTACTGGTCGGCGGTGACGTCCAGACCCGCCGCCCGCGCCGAGTCGATCTTCGCCAGGATGTGCGGCATCCGGCCCCAGCGCGGCTTGCCCGACACCTTGAGGTGCCAGATCTCCACAGGGATGTTCGCCTCGCGCCCGATGCGGAACGCCTCATCGAGCGCGACGTCCTCATGCGCGGCCTCGTTGCGGATGTGGCTCGCGTAGATCCCCCCGCGGCGCCGCGCGGCCTTCGCCAGGGCGACCAGCTCTTCGGTGGGGGCGTAGATGGCGGGAGCGTACAGCAGTGCCGTCGAGACGCCCAACGCGCCCTGCTGCATCATCGTGTCGACCAGCGCCGTCATGTGCGCGAGCTCGGCCGCCGTGGCGCGGCGATTCTGGAAGCCGACAACGGCGGCCCGCACCTGGGTCGCCCCGACGAATGTTGCGATATTGATCGCCGAGCCGGTGCGGGTGAGGTGGGCGAAGTAGCCGTCCAGGTCCCGCCAGTCCTCACTCAAGTGGTACTTCTTCATGAACTCCGAGTCGAGCGCCACGAGCGTATCGGTCAGCGGGGCGACCGAGCCGCCCTCGCCCGTTACCTCGGTGGTGATCCCCTGGGTGATCTTGCTCACGGCCCGGTTGTCGATCAGGACGTTGGTCTCCGACTGGCCGAGCATATCGATGAACCCGGGGGCCACGACGAGGCCTGAGACGTCCAGGGTCTCGCGGGCCTGCGCGGTGCGGAGGAAGCCCACGGCCGCGATGTGATCGCCGGAGACGGCCACGTCGCCGCGCCAGCGCGGGTTGCCGGTGCCATCCACGATCCAGCCGCCCTTCAGGATCTTGTCGTAGGTCGCGGCCCCCCCCCCCGCGCCCCCCGCCCGGTCGGCCGGCCGGACACACGCGGCCACCAGGAGCAAGGCGACCGCCCCGTACCGCGGCAACGCGTTTTCCATTCGGCCCTCAGGGAATCGGGTCGCACGATGCGGCCCCGGGTCATGACCCAGGCGATGTTCCGGGTGGCGGCGATGCTCCCCCCTCCCCCGCCCCCCCCTCCTCCTCCCTGGTCAGCCGGGTTGGCGTTGAGCACCACGAGATCGGCTACCTTGCCCGCGGCCACCCGGCCGAGCGAGTCGGCGTGCAACAGCTCGGCGTTGCGGCGCGTGGCCGCGGTGATCGCTTCGACCGGCGTAAAACCCGCGGCCACGAGCAGCGCCAGCTCCTCGTGCAACGCCTCCCCCGGGATGAGCAGCTGGTTGGCGGCGTCGGTGCCGACAGCGACGAGGCCCCCGGCGCGCCTAAACTCGCGCACGAAACGGTCCTGCACCGGCCGGGAGCGGCGGAAGGCCGCGAAATCGCTCGGGCGCCAGTTGCTGCGCCGCAGCAGGCTGGCCACCTGTCGGACCACATTCCCGGAGTCGGCGGGCACATCGGCCATCGCGGGGCGCGAGAGCAGAGCGGTGTCGCTCAGGTGCGCCAGCGTCTCGTGCAGCACCAGCGTCGGCACGATGGCCACGTGCGTGGCCGCGAGCGCCCGCGCGGTTCGGGCGACAGTCACGGAATCGAGCGACGCCCAGCCCTGCTCCTCGAGAGTCCACCCAGCCAGGAACTGATTGTGCGCCACGAGATAGGCCCGCGGGTTGTGAGCCGCCGCCTGCACTACCCCGGCCATGTGCTCGAGCGAGATCACGCCCGCCTTCGCGGCGGTGAGCGCGTCGGTCTTGCCCAGGTGCGCGGCCACGCCGAGCCGCAAGGTTCTTGCCTCGTCCACAAGCGGCCGCAGCAGTTCGGCAGTGATCTTGGTGTAGATCTTCAGGTAGTCGGCGCCGGCCAATGCCCGCTGGTCCACCGCCTTGCGAGCCTCGCTGCCGGTGGCGATCGCCGTGGCGGTGGCATAGGTCGCCGGCACCCCGTCGATCATCGCCCCCGCCGTGAACATTCGCGGACCCAGCACAGAGCCGGTGTTCAGCTCGATCTTCAGCGCGAACGCCGTGTCGTTGTCGTTCCCGAGGTCGCGCACCGTCGTGACGCCCCAGGCGAGGTAGCGCGGAATGGCCCAGCGCGTCAGGTGGGCGTGGGCGTCGATGAGCCCCGGGATGATCGTCTTGCCGACCAGGCTGATCCGCTCGGCGCCTCGCGGGATCTTGATCTCGTTCACGCGCGCCACCGCCTCGATGTGCCTGCTCCTGACGAGAATGAGCGCGTCCTGGATGGGCGGCCCGCCCGAGCCGTCGATAAGCGTGGCCCCTTCGAGCGCGATCATGTCCTTGCCCGACGCCGTGCAGGCGGCCATGACCAGCGCCAGGAGCGCCACAATCGGGGGGCGGGATGCGGGAGGCGTCATGGCTTGGGATCCGGGGACGTGTGGTCGTGGAGGATCTGCCAGCGTTCGCCCCGCTTCTGCAGGATCAGGGTGAAGGGCCCGCTCGCGACCAGGGAATCGCCCCGGTGCAGCAGGAAGCGCGCGGTTGCATACGCGAGGTCCATCGTGAGGGGCCGCACCCGGACCTCCTCGAAGGTGAGCGAGTCGCGCGACTTGCCGGGAGCGAAGTAGTTGGCGCGGTAGCGGTCGGCCAGCTTCTGCCAGCCGTATTGGGCGTGGCCCCCCGACACGTAGCTGGTGAGGGAATCGCGAGCGTAGTCGCTCATGAAGCCGGCCAGGTCGCCGCGGTTCCAGTCGGCGGCGGAGCGGCGCAGCATCACCTCGATCTCCACCTGGGGATTCCCCAGCGGGACGTGCGGGGCCGAGCAGGCGGCGAGCCCGGCCAGCAGCGCACACCGCGCACTACGCACCACGCGGGAGCGCCTCGAGGTGATGGCGGACGCCATCCGGTGAGCGCTCCCGCGGTGTGCCGTCGACGTGTGCTGAACCGCGCCGGCGGCCTACCGCCGCCGCCTCCGGCGGGTGGCCTTCCTCTTTTTGCTCGCCTTTTTCCTGGCCTTGGGGCGGCTCCTCTTGGCCTTTCTCTTCGCCACCTTCCTCTTGGCCTTCTGCCGGCGAGCCTTCTTCTTCGGCTTAGGCGCCGGTGCCCGCTTCGGCTCCGGAGCGCCCATCGGGGCGGGCATCGGCGGCGCCGGGGGAGCCGACGGGAACATCGGTTCCATCATCCCGGGGCCGGTCCAGCCGCTCTCGGTGACATCCAGATTCAGAACCATCGGATCTCTCCTCCGCTGGTAGGGTCAGGGCGTGGCCTATAGCTTACCCGGCCTACCTCACCCCGCAAGTGACATGCGCAACCTGTGCTGCGCC
Source organism: Gemmatimonadota bacterium (assembly GCA_003223415.1). GTDB lineage: Bacteria > Gemmatimonadota > Gemmatimonadetes > Gemmatimonadales > GWC2-71-9 > 13-1-40CM-70-15. The sequence goes on along the minus strand of QHUY01000015.1, from coordinate 129,277 downwards.
CTCATGTTGGCGTCGACGCTCCTGGCCGCCCAGGAAGCGCCGCGCCCAGTATCGCTGGCGTGGCGGAGGTTCGGGGCCGACCTCAGCGGGCCCGCCCGACCTTCAGGCTACCTCAGTGTCGTTGGCCGCCGGGCCGCCCTGATCGGCACGGAGACCGGCACTTTCGAGGCCTGGGCCTGGCCGCTGAAGCTGCTCCACGCCTTCGAGCTTGAGTTCAAGACCCCGCTGTACGACGCACCCGTGCTCGGCCGGGACATCGCGCGCCGGGTGGAGGTGACCCCCGCCGGGGCGACCATCGTCTACGTCCACCCCGCGTTCACAGTCACTGAACGGCTGTTCGCCCCCCTGAACGAGCCGGCGGTCGTGGCGGTTCTGGAAGTGGACGCGGTCCGGCCCCTGGAGATCCTAGCGCGGTTCCGCCCCGATCTGCAGTACGCCTGGCCGGCCGGCCTGGGGGGCCAGTACGTCTTTTGGGACGACAGAGAGAAGGCCTTTGTGCTCTCGGAGAGCCGCGGCCAGGTGAACGGCTTCTTCGGTTCTCCTTCGGCCACCTGGGCGACCAACAATCCCTCGCACATGTTGGCGGACGCCCCGAGCGAGCTGCACATCGCCGCTGGGGGAGCGGACCAAATGGCCATAGCCATGCCGAAGCCGGGTGAGCCGGCCGGCCGGTTGACCGACGCGCACGCCGGGGGGGCGGGGATTCCGATCGTGATTGTGGGAGCGGTCGCGCCGCGGGATACCGTACGGGCGATCTACCGGCGGGTGCTGCGTACCGCCGAGGCGCTGTACGCGGCCCGCGCGGCCCACGCGCAGGCGCTGCTCGACTCCACGCTGGTGCTCGACTCGCCCGATTCGGTGCTGGACCGCGCGGTGCGCTGGGCCGAGCTGAACCTCGACGAGGCGCTCGCCTGCAACCCGGACCTGGGGTGTGGGCTGGTCGCGGGGTACGGCCCTTCCGGCCCGACCAGCACCCGGCCGGGATTTGCGTGGTACTTCGGCGGCGACGCCTCGATCAACTCGTTCGCCATGAGCTCGGTCGGACTGTGGGGCGTGGCGCGCGATGGGCTTGCCTTCTTCGCGACCTACCAGGGCAAGAAGGCGCCCAACCTGGGCAAGATCCCGCACGAGATCTCCCATGGCGCCGCGCGCATCCGGTGGTTCGAGGACTTCCCGTACGCCTTTTACCATGGTGACACGACGCCCTTCTGGATCCTCGCGCTCGCCGAGTACTGGCAGGCCTCGGGGGACACGGCGACGATCCGCCGGCTCTGGCCCAACATCCGTCGCGCCTACGACTGGGCGAAGGCCACCGATGCCGACGGCGACGGCCTGATGGACAACGCGAGAGCGGGGGCCGGCGCCATCGAGGTCGGCGACCTGCAGCAGGGGCTGCAGTCGGACGTATACATGTCGGCCGTGTGGGTGAAGGCGCTGGAAGTGCTGCCGCACATGGCCGACGCGATGGGTGGCGGAGAGCGGAAGCTTGCAGCCGAGGCGCGCCGCCTCCACGACCACGCGCTCGCCACGCTGCGTGAGAAGCTGTGGCTCCCTGCGGAGCGCCGCTACGCGTTCGCGCTCCTCGAGGGAGGTAAGCTCTCCAACGAGCTGACGGTCTGGCCGGCGACCGGACTCGCCTTCGGGCTGTTCGACGAGGAGCGCGGCCAGGCGACCGCCGCGTCGCTGGCCGGAGCGGGAATCACCACCGACTGGGGCGCGCGCACGCTCGCACCCGCTTCCGGGCTGTTCGACCCGCTGCACTACAACAACGGCACCGTGTGGCCGTTCGTGACGGGGTTCGAGGCGCTGGGGCTGTTTCGCTACCACAACGACGCGATGGGCTACGCCGCGACCGACGCCATCGCCCGCACGACGTTCCTGTGGGGACTGGGAGACAATCCCGAGGTGTTCTCCGGGAGCTTCTACGAGCCGCTCGAGACCGCCGTGCCGCAACAGTTCTTCGCGACCTCGATGCTGCTCACCTCGCTCGTGCGCGGGCTGCTGGGCTGGGAGGGGGACGCGCCGAACGACCGGGTCCGGCTCGCGCCTCACCTGCCCGCGCGCTGGGATTCGGCCGCCGTAGAGCGGTTGCCGGTCGGCACGGGGCGCTACCGATTGCGGATCGTCCGCGCCCGCGAATCGCTCACCGCCATGCTCGTTCGCACGGCGGGCCGCGGTGTGGACACCCTGCTCTTCAGCCCGGCGCTGCCGCTGGGCGCGACACTGCAGAGTGTGACGGCCGACGGCCGACCCGTCGTGTGCGCGAGCCGTCCGACGGGTGCCGACGTCCACGTCGACTGCCGGCTGCCGCTCGCCGATCGCCTGGAGGTCCAAGTCCGGTATGCGCCCGGTTGGGAAGTGCTGCTCGACCCGCCCACGCCGGCGCGCGGCGAGCGCTCGAGCGCGCTGAAGCTCCTCACGCAGCGCCTCCTCGGCGACACACTCGAGCTGCAGCTCGAGGGGTTGGCCGATCGGACCTACCACCTGGAGGTGCGGACGCCCGTCGGCGTCAAGGTGGTGACGGTGAGCTTTCCAGCGGGAGGCTCCCGGCTCGACGGCTACGCGGCCCGCGCAGTCCGCGTCACGGCGCAACCGTGACAAGTTTGCTTGACAACGACACTTAGGCCGACTTAGGTTCGCGGTGCCATGACCCCCCGTAGCTGCACGGCGCTGGTTCTCCTGAGCCTCCCGGCCGCGGCCCTCGCCCAGAACGTTGCCGAAGTCCAGGTAGCGCCGCCCACCGTAACGATCAAGGCAGGCGAGCGCACCGGGCTGCTGGCCACCGCGTTCGACCGCGCCGGAAACGTCATCCCCACGGTGCGATTCAACTGGGGGTCCAACAACGTTGTGGTTGCACGGGTGGACAACAACGGCACCGTCACGGGCGTCGCCAATGGAGTGGCGATCGTCGAAGCGCGCGCGGGCTCCCGCAAGGGGCAGGCGGTCGTGCAAGTGGTGGGTGGCGGTGCGCCCCCGGTGGCGCCGCGCACGGAGCCAGGGGCCCAGCCCCCCGCCGGTCAGCCCGCCGCGGCCGAGCCGAGCGCGGCGCTGGATCCCTTAGCCGGTCAGCCGGCCGGCGTGGGGCCCGCAGCGGCGCTACGGATCGATCCGCCCGCCATCTATCTCCTCCCCTCCGAGAACACGCGCGTCTTGCCGCGCGCGCTGCGGGAGGATGGTTCGCCCGCCGCGCCAGTGCGCGTCGCCTGGAAATCGCTGCGGGAGGACATCGCGGGCGTCGACCAGAACGGGAACGTGGTCGCGCTGGCGCCCGGGCAGGGCACGCTCCAGGTCACCGGCCCCGGCGGGCTCACCGCTACCGCGCCCGTCGTCGTCGCGTCCGCCGACGCCGCGATCCAGGCGACGAACCCCATACGACTGTCTCCCGGCGATGTGGACACGCTGCGCGTGATCGTCCCGTCGCAGAACGGGCGGCAGGTGAACCCGTTGGCGCTGCAATGGTCGTCGAGCGATCCGAGCGTGGCGCAGGTGAACATGCTGGGCTTGGTGCGGGCGGTGAGCGCCGGCAAGGCCACGCTCACCGTGACCGGGCTGCTCCAGATGAAGACCATGGAGGTCCTGGTCCACCGGGTGGTGCAGTACCTGGCGGTGCGGCCGCGCTCGAGCGTGGATGTGCAGGTGCCTGTCACCTCGACAACGAAATTCACAGCGCAAGCGCTAGCCGCCGACACGATGCCGATCCCCGAGGCGCCCCTGCGCTGGAGCGTCGCGGACACCACCATCGTGGGCCTCGAGGTCGCCACCGGAACGCTGACTGGGAAGCGGTTGGGACGCACGCAGGTGACCGTGCGCGGTCCCGGCGGAGCCCCTGCGGTGACGTGGAACGTGAACGTGATCGCCGGCGCCGTGAAGCTCGGCGTCACGCGCCTCGGGCTCCCGCAGGGCGCTCACATGACCATCAAGGCGACCTTCGCCGACGACGCGGGGGGAGTGCTGGGCCCGGCGAGTGGTATCACCTGGACCTCGGACAACCCCCAGGTCGCTACGGTAGGCGAGGATGGCGGCGTGTCGGCGGCGGGCTACGGCCGGGCAAGGATCACGGCCACCGCGCCGGGCGGGAAGACCGCCACGGCCGACGTCATTGTGCAGGGGGAGATCATCGTCGCCAGCAATCGCAGTGGGAAGTTCCAGCTCTACGCTGCCGATCGCTCGAACCTGGCCCAGCTGCGCAAGGTCTCGGTCGATACGGCGCAGGCCGTCGACCCTGCAGTCTCGCCGGATGGCTCGCGTATCGCGTTCGTCTCCACGCGCGACGGCATCCCGCACATCTACGTGATGGAAGCGGACGGCACGAATGTCACCCGCCTGACGAGCGACCCCCAGCCCGACGCGCGGCCGGTGTTCACGGCCGACGGGGAGGCGATCGTGTTCGCCTCCCAGCGCACCGGCAAGCAGCAGATCTGGATGGTCAACCTGGACGGGACGGGCTTGAAACAACTCACCACCGACTCGCTGAGCTTTGCGCCCACCGTCTCCCCCGACGGCGGCATTATCGCGTACGTGTCGCTGCGCAACAAGAACTACGACATCTGGCTCATGTCGCGCGACGGGTCGAACCAGCGGGCCTTCACCCGCAGCCCGCAGTGGCGCGAGAGCGAACCCCATTTCCTCAGGGACGGGTCGCTCGCCTATCTGGTGGAGCGTCCGGAAAACGGGCGCACGGTACAGCAAGTGATCAAGGCGGACCTTGCCACGGGCACCACCACGCCGCTCACCGGGACGGACCTCGCCATCACCGGCTACGCTATTTCCCCGGGAGGTGAGCTGCTCGCCCTGGTCGTCAACGCACAGCCCGAGAACCGCCGTAACCCGCTGTACAAGGTCTATATCCAGCCGGTCGGGTCCGGCACGCCGGTGCCCATGCCTACGACCGGCGCCGAACAGATGGCGACGCCGACGTTCCTGCCGCTGCCGTAACGACGTTGTCCGTTTACCGTCGTCCGTTCTCCGGGTGTCCATGAAAGCGTGCGTGCTCACCGCCACCGGCAAGCTCGACCATCTCGCGCTAACGGACGTGCCCAAGGCCCGCGATCCCGGGCCGGGGGAAGTGCGCGTGGCGATCCGGGCTGGAATACGCGTTCCCCAAGATTGTGGGAGCGGACGGGGCGGGTGTGGTCGAGGCGATCGGCCCGGGCGTGACGCGGGCGCGGCCGGGAGACCGGGTGATGATCAACCCCGGCGTCTCCTGCCGGGAATGCGAGTTTTGCCGCAAGGGCGAGCACTCCTTGTGCGTGAAGTACCGCATGTTGGGCGAGCACCTGCCGGGCACATTCGCTGAATTCGTCACCATCCCCGCGTTCAACGTCGCGCGGATCCCAGAGGTGACTCCCGCGCTCTCCTGGGTCGAGGCGGCGGCGTTCACCCTCGTGACCCTGACCGCCTGGCGCATGGTCGTGACGCGGGCGCTGGTGCGGGCGGGGGAGTGGGTGCTCGTCTGGGGGATCGGCGGTGGGGTGTCCCTCGCGGCGCTGCGCATCGCCAAGCTCCTCGGCGCGACGGTGATCGCGACGTCCTCGAGCGACGCCAAGCTCGCCCGGGCGCGCGAGCTCGGCACCGATCACGTCCTGAATCACCGGACGCAGCCGATCGCCAAGGAAGTGCGCGCCCTCACGGCCAAGCGCGGCGTGGATGTTGTGATCGAGAACGTGGGCGAGAAGACCTGGGAGGAATCGCTCCGCTGTCTCGCCAAGGGGGGCCGCGTGGTGACCTGCGGCGGTACTAGCGGACCGAAGCTGGTCACCGACGTGCGCCCCCTCTTCTGGCGTCAATACACCATCCTCGGCTCCACGATGGGGAATGATGCGGAGTACGCGGAGATCGTGCGGCGGCTCGGCGGCGGGGAGCTGCGGCCCATCGTGGATCGTGTATTTCCGCTCGCCGAGGCGCGAGCGGCGTACCAGTACCTCGAGCGCGGGGAGCAGTTGGGAAAGGTGGTGGTCAACGTCGGACAGTCGGCCTGACGGACGGTCGGACGGTCGGACGGTGCCCCGTCGGTAAGTCTCATCGGTGCCCCAGGTTAGGGTGCTGTTTTCCGTTGCTTTTCACGCGCTAAGTATTTATGTTTTAGTAACTTAGCCCATTCCTGTCCCGTCCGACCGTCCGACCGACCGACGAGTTCATGACCGCACCGAACGCCCGCGAGCGCATCCTGCCGCGCCTCATCGAAGACGAGTTGAAGGAGTCGTTCCTCGACTACTCGATGAGCGTCATCGTGCAGCGCGCGCTGCCCGACGTGCGCGACGGCCTGAAGCCCGTGCACCGCCGCATCCTGTACGCAATGCACGAGCTTGGCCTCGTCCCCGGTCGGCCCTACAAAAAGAGCGCCACGGTCGTCGGTGACGTGCTTGGTAAGTACCACCCGCACGGCGACGTGGCGCTGTACGACTCGCTGGTGCGCATGGTGCAGGAGTTCTCGCTGCGCTACCCGCTGGTGGACGGGCAGGGAAACTTCGGCTCGGTCGACGGTGACTCCGCTGCGGCGTACCGCTACACCGAGGCGCGGCTCACCCGCATCGCGATGGCGATGCTGGAGGACATCGACAAGAACACGGTCGCGTTCGTCCCCAATTTCGACGACCGGCTGCAGGAGCCGACGGTCCTGCCGGCCAAGCTGCCGAACCTGATCGTGAACGGGTCGGCGGGCATCGCGGTCGGCATGGCGACCAACATCCCCCCGCACAACCTGAGCGAGGTGGTGCAGGCGATCCACCATCTGGTCGACCACCCGGACGCCCAGGTGAAGGACCTGCGCAAGGTCATTCGCGGGCCCGACTTTCCGACGGGTGGCATCATCTACGGCAAGCAAGGCATCAAGGAGTGTTACGAGAAGGGCCGGGGGCGCATCGTGGTCCGGGCCCGCGCCCAGATCGAGGAAAAGGAATCCACCGGCCGACACCAGATCGTGGTCACGGAGTTTCCCTACCAGGTGAGCCCCGAGCGGGTGCGCGAGGAGATCGCGAGCCTCGCGCTGGCGAAGAAGCTGGAGGGGATCTCCGACTTGCGGAACGAGAGCGACCGGGAGGGGATCCGGCTCGTCATCGAGCTGAAGCGGGACGCGGTGCCCGCCGTGGTGCTGAACCAGCTCTACAAGCATACCCAGATGCAGACCACCTTCGGCGCCATCATGCTCGCCCTCGTGGACGGCCAGCCGAAGGAGCTGACGCTGAAGGAGCTGTTGCAGCACTTCATCGACCACCGGCACGAGGTGATCACCCGGCGGACGGAGTTCGAGGTGCGGCGCGCGGGCGACCGCGAGCACATCCTCGAGGGCTTGAAGATCGCCGTTGACCACATCGACGAGGTGATCCGCATCATTAAGAGGTCCAAGGACACGCCCACGGCCGACGCCGCGCTGCGCAAGCGCTTCAAGCTGTCGGAGAAGCAGTCGGCCGAGATTCTGAACATGCGCCTGGCCCGGCTCACCGCCCTCGAGATCACCAAGCTCGAGGAGGAGCTGAAGGACGTCCGCAAGTTCATCAAGGAATGCAAGGACATCCTCGCCTCCCGGCCACGCCGCATGAAGATCCTGAAGGAGGAAGTGGGCGAGCTGGCGCATGGCTTCGGCGACCAGCGGCGCACTGAGATCGTCGCGGATCAGGGCGAGTTCTCGATCGAGGATCTGATCGCCGAGGAGGACATGGTCATCACCGTGTCCCACGCCGGCTACATCAAGCGCCTGCCGGTGTCGGCGTACCGGCGACAGCGCCGTGGCGGCCGCGGCGTCACGGCCGCCCACACGAAGGACGACGACTGGGTCGAGCACCTCTTCATCGCGTCCACCCACGACTACGTCATGTTCTTCACCGAGGGCGGCCACTGCTATTGGCTCAAGGTGCACGAGATTCCGCAGGCGGCCCGCGCGGCGCGGGGGAAGCCGATCCTCAGCTGCGTCGCCATGAAGCCCGACGAGCGCATCGCCGCCTTGGTGCCCGTGCGGGAGTTTTCCGAGGACCAGTACGTCTTCTTCGCGACGAAGGATGGGGTCGTGAAAAAGACCGTGCTCTCGGCCTACGGGAATCCGCGCTCCTCGGGCATCAACGCCATCAACATCGAGAAGGGTGACGAGCTCATCGACGTCCAGGTCACCGACGGCAAGAACGACATCGTCCTCGCCACGCGCCACGGCATGAGCATCCGGTTCCACGAGCAGGACGTGCGCGACATGGGCCGCGCGGCGACGGGGGTGAACGGCATCGCCCTCGACAAGAAGGATCACGTGATCGACATGGTGATCGTGCGACGCGCCTCCACGCTGCTCACCGTCACCTCGCGGGGTATGGGCAAGCGCTCCGAGCTCGATGAGTACCGCGTCCAGCACCGCGGCGGCCGCGGCATCATCACCCTGAAGCGCACCGACAAGACCGGCGACGTCGTGGCCCTCAAGGAAGTGCTGCCCGACGACGAGCTGATGATGATCACCAAGAAGGGCATCATCATCCGGGTCCCGGTCGAGGGCATCCGCATCTCGGGTCGCAACACGCAGGGTGTGAAGGTGATGAACCTCACTCCGGGCGACCTGGTGGTGGACGTGGCGCGCGTCGTGAAAGAGGACGAGGACGAGACCGGCGCAGCCGAGGACGCAGACGACGAGACTCCTCGGCCTAAGCCGAAGAAGCAGACCCCCGCCAGGGCGGCGAAAGCGCCCGCCAAGAAGAAATAACGTGCTCACGGCGGCGGAGGTATGGGCGGCGGCCGAGGGGCTGCGCGGCGTTGTCGTGCGGACGCCCCTGCGCTACGTGCCGGCGCTCGACGCCTGGCTCAAGCTCGAGAACCTCCAGCCCGTGGGCGCGTTCAAGATCCGCGGAGCGTACAACGCCGTGCGCCGGCTGCCGTTCGCGGTGCGCAAGCGCGGGGTGATCACCTACTCGAGCGGCAACCACGGACAGGCCCTCGCTTTCGCGGGCCAGGCCTTCGGCGTGCGCACGGTGGTGGTGATGCCCGAGACCGCGCCGGCGATCAAGGTCGAGGGCGTGAAGAAGTGGGGCGGCGAAGTGGTGTTCGCCGGCCGGACCTCGGAGGACCGGCAGCGCAAGGCGGAGGAAATCGCGGCCGACGAGGGCCTGGCGATCGTGCCGCCGTTCGACCACTGGGACATCGTGGCCGGCCAGGCGACGGTGGGGCTGGAGATCGCCGAGGAGTTGCCCGACGTCCGCGCCGTGGTCGCGCCGGTCGGCGGCGGCGGGTTGATCTCGGGTGTGGTGCAGGGCCTGGCGGTCGTGGGCAGCACCGCCATGGTGTGGGGCGTCGAGCCGGTGGGCGCGCCCAAACTCAAGCGCTCGCTGGAGGCCGGGGCGCCGGCGCGCCTCGAGCGCACGGCCAGCATCGCCGACGGACTCATCACCCTCACCGTCGGCGCGATCCCGTTCGCCGTCCTGCAGGCCCACCGCGACCGCGTCGGCGGCGTGGTCCTGGTGGATGATGACAGCATCCGCGACGCGGTGCATTTTCTACACCGCTGCTGCGACCTCACCGTCGAGCCGTCCGGCGCGGCCACGACCGCTGCGCTGCGCAGCGGCGCCGTGGACCCGCCGCGCCCGGTCGTCCTGATCGTGAGCGGCGGCAACGTGGACCCCGCGCTCTTCGAGAACGAAGGCTCCGGATGACCGAAGCCGCTCCGTCCAAGATCCTCGTCGCGGACGATGACCTGTCGCTCGTGAAGACGCTGTCGTGGATCCTCAAGGAACAGGGCTACGAAGTGGTGAGCGTGCCGGGGGGCGAGGGCCTGCTCGCCAAGCTCGAGGAAGAGAAGCCCCAGCTCCTGCTCCTCGACATCATGATGCCCAAGGTGGACGGGCTGCAGCTGCTCGAGCGCCTGAAGAGCGACGAGCAGTTCCAGGACCTGCCGGTCCTCATGGTGTCGTCGATGCCGCCCGAGGAGGCGACGGTGAAAGCGCTCGGCCTCGGCGCGGCCGACTTCATCGCGAAGCCATTCCGCGTCAAGGAGCTGCTCGCCCGGGTGGAGGCCCACCTGCGCGTGGGCCGCGCGCTGGCGCAGGCGCGGGAGGAAGCCCGCAGCCGCGCCACTATGGTGGACATCCTCCACGAAGTCACCGACTCCCTCAAGCCCGACGAGATCTACCACATCCTGGCGCGGCGCGTGGCGCGGGTGCTCAACATCTCGAAGTGCTCCATGGTCCTGGCCAAGCCGGGTGACCTGGTGGGCGTCGTGGTCGCCGCCTACGAGAACCCGATGCTGCGCAACCTCGAGATCGAGCTGGCGCGGTACCCCGAGATCGAGCAGGCGATCTCGACCGGCCGGCTGGTGCTCGTGACGGACGTGCGGAGCGACCCGCTGTACACCCAGGAGCGTCTGCGCTGGGAGCGCGACGGCATCAAGGTGCCGACCCGCTCGGCGGTGGCCCTGCCGTTTTCGATGACGGACCGCCAGCTCGGGGTCTTCTTCCTGCGCACCACGGGGGAAGACCCGCCGCTCACGCGCGCAGACGCGCAGTTCGCCGAGACCGTGATCAAGACGGCGGTGGCCGCGATCGAGAAGGCGTACGACTTCGAGACCGCGGTGTCCGACAAACAGCGTCTCGAGAAGCTCGCCGCGACGGACGCGCTGACGGGCACGCTGAACCGGCGGGCCCTGGCCGAGGCCCTGGAGGCCGAGCTGGAGCGGGCGCGGCGATACAACCTGGCGGTCGGCATTCTGCTCGCCGACATCGACCGCTTCAAACAGATCAACGACACCCGCGGGCACATTGCGGGGGACTCGGTTCTGCGCCAAGTTGGGGAGTTGATGCGGCGCGAGGCGCGATCGGTGGACCTCGTGGCGCGGTATGGCGGCGAGGAGTTCGTGGTGGTGATGCCTGAGACCGCTCTGCACGGCGCCGCGATCTTCGCCGAGCGGCTGCGGCGCCGCATCGCGGCGCGCGACTTCGCCGATCCCGGGGAGGACCCGCTCCACCTGACGGTCAGCATCGGACTGGCGTGTTTCCCCGACGAACGCGTCCACGGCGCGGAAGGACTCGTGACCCTGGCCGACCAGGCTCTCTACCGGGCGAAAAACGAGGGCCGCAACCTGGTGCGCGAATGAGCGTTCGCCGCTGTCCCAAGTGCAAGACGGTCTACTCGGACGCCGCCCGCTTCTGCCCCAAGGACGGGACGATGCTCGTGGAGGTCCAGGCGCCGCCCGCACCGGCGCAGGGTGCGAAGCCGCCGTCCGGCGGCGGCACCAAAGTGCGCACCCCGGCCGCTGCAGCCAAGGGCATCTCGCTCGATCGCGCGTCGACCCTCTCCAACCAGGTTCTCGATACCCGCTACCAGGTGCTGCAAAAGCTGGGCGAGGGCGGGATGTCGTACGTCTACCTCGCGCGGGAGATCGCCTCCGGCGAGGAGGTGGCGGTCAAGGTGCTCTCCCCCAAGCTGGCCAGCGACCGCAGCTCGGTCGAGCGGCTGCGCCGCGAGGCCGGCCTCGCCATGCGACTCGACCACCCGAACGTGTGCCGCATCCTGCGACTCGGGGAGTCGGAGGACGGGCTGATCTACTTGGTGATGCCGTTCCTCAAGGGCGAGCTGCTCTCCGACCGCGAGGTGAAGGGCGGCCCGATGGACGTGGCGACCGGCGTCCCGATCCTGCGCCAGGTGTGCACCGGCCTCCACCATGCGCACGAGCTCCAGATCGTGCACCGCGACCTGAAGCCCGAGAACATCATGCTGGTCCCCCAGGACGGCGGCGGGGACCGCGCCGTGGTGATGGACTTCGGGCTGGCCAAGGAGCGGCGCGCCGACCCCGCCATCCAGAAGCTGACGGCCACCGGCATCATCCTCGGCACCCCCGAATTCATGAGCCCCGAGCAGATCCGCGGCAAGCCGCTGGACTCCCGGAGCGACGTCTACGCGCTCGGCATCGTGGCGTTCGAGATGTTCACGGGGAGGTTGCCGTTCCAGGGCCGCAACGCGCAGGAGATGATGATCGCCCGACTGCGCGGCACTCCGATGCTGCTGCGCCAGGCGCGCCCGGATCTCCCGGCCGGGCTCGAGAAGGCGCTGGCCAAGTCGCTCGAGACCAATGCCGACGATCGCTACGCCACCGCGCTGGAGTTTGCCGAAGCGCGGTTGTTCGGAAAGATCAAAGAGAAGTTCACCTGACTGCAGCCGACGTCGAACAACGGCGTCGAACAGAACCGTCCACCAGAGGCGTAAGGACGATGCGTACGCTCGCTCTGCTGCTGGCCCTCCCGGTCACCCTCGCTGCGCAACAGTCCCCCCCCCCACCCCTTCCCCAGCCCATCACCGCCATCAAGGCGGGGACGCTGATTGAGGGGACCGGGGCGGCGCCGGTGAAGAACGCGGTCATCGTGATCCAGGGCGAGCGCATCACGGCGGCCGGCGCGAACGTCGCGATCCCGCGGGGCGCGACGGTGATCGACCTGTCGGGTGAAACGGTGCTGCCGGGGTTCATCGACGCGCATGTGCACCTCGCCGGCCGCACCATCGGCGACGGCGACTGGCAGCACAGCCGCCTCACCGAGATGCCAAGCCAGCTCGTGCTGCTCGGTGCGGCCCACGCTCAGCAGACCCTGGAGGCGGGCTTCACCACCGTCCGGGTCGTGGGCAGCGCGCATTTCGGCGACATCGCGCTCCGCAACGCGATCAACGCGGGCTGGCTTCCCGGGCCGCGCATCGTCGGCGCGGGCATCTCGTTCGGCATCCGCGGCGGTCATTGCGACGAGACCGATGGCCTGCAGCCCGACGCGCTGGGACACGAGGCCGGCGTGGAGGAGGGCGTGGCGAACGGGATCGACGAGGTCCGCAACGCCGTCCGCTACATGATCAAGTACGGCGCCGACGTCATCAAGATTTGCGCGACGGGCGGTGTGCTCTCGCTCACCGATTCGGCCGGTCTCCAGCAATACTCCGAGGAAGAGATGCGGGCGATCGTCGAGACGGCGACGCTGCTCCAGCGTCGCGTCGCCGCCCACGCCCACGGCACCGCCGGGATCAAGGCCGCCGTGCGGGCCGGCGTCACCTCGATCGAGCACGGTTCGATCCTCGACAGCGAAGCGGTCGCCCTGATGAAGGCGCACGGCACGTGGCTGGTCCCGACGCTGCTCGCCGGCGTCTCAGTCGAGTCGCTGGCCACCGCCGGCCGGCTGCCGCCGCCGATCGCCGCTAAGGCGCTCGCCATCGCGCCGCGGATGCGCAACTCCTTCAAGCTCGCGCTGGACGCCGGTGTGAAGATCGCCCTCGGCACCGACGCCGGCGTGATGCACCACGGCACCAACGCCCGGGAGTTCGAGCTGATGGCGAAGTACGGCATGACGCCAATGCAGGCCATCGTGGCCGGCACGCTGAGCGGGGCGACACTGCTCGGCAAGGAGCAGGACGTCGGGTCGGTCGCCCCGGGGAAATACGCCGACCTCGTCGCAGTGCGCGGCGACCCGTTGCAGGACATCACCGTGCTGCAGCACGTGGACTTCGTGATGAAGGGCGGAGCGGTGTTCAAGCGGGATGGACAAGTCGTCGGGCGAAGCGCCGCGGGAGTGCCGTAACCCCGGTCAGGCGGGTGAGGTCTCCCGAAGCGACTGTGCTTTTTTGTCGCGCAGGGAGACCTCCACCACCCGCCCAGACGACGGTTAGCTTAATCCCCATGCAGCGATTCCCCGCCTTCGATCCCCCCGAGTATATCGACTGGAAGGCCGACCCCGGGCTCGTACGGGCGTTCCGGCAGACCATCGCCGGCGACGCAGAGCGGGCGGCCATCGTGGCGCGCCTGACCAAGGATGATCACCGCGCCCTGTACGCCGGGCTGCTGCGGGCGCGGCTGCATGATATCCAGCTCAAGCGCTGGGTCCGCACCGGCGTGATCTCCAAGGCGTGGCTCGGCACCGGTGAGGAAGCGACCACCATCGGCCCGGTGCATGCCTTGGAGCGAGGCCGCGACATCGTCGCGCCGATGATCCGCAACGCCGCCGCCTGCTGCGAGATGGGGATGAGCGTGGCCGACATGCTGCGCGCCTACCTCGGTAGCGAAGACTCCCCCAGCCGCGGCCGCGACCTGCACGTGGGCTCCTTCTCCCATGGTGTGCTGCAGCCGGTCTCCCACGTGGGCGACATGGTGCCGGTGATCACCGGCATCGCGCTGACCTTTAAGATGAAAGGCGAGCAGCGGGTCGCCCTCACGTGGGTGGGGGACGGCTCGACCAAGACCACCGCGGCGCACGAAGGGACCAACTTCGCCGCGGTGCAGAAAGTCCCGGCCATCTTCATCCTCGAGAACAACCAGGTCGCGCTCGGCACCCGTCTCGAGCAGCACCACCTGCCCGGCACGTTCCAGGACTGGGGGGCGAGTTACGGGATGTGGAGCGCCCAGTTCGACGGCAACAACGTGCTCGACGCCTACGCGGCGACGGTCCTCGCGGCCGAGCGTTGCCGCCGCGGCGAGGGGCCGGCGCTGCTCGTCGCCGAGACGTTCCGCATGGGCGGCCACGCGACTCACGACGAGCGCGAAGCGCGGGAGACGTTCCCGGACGCGCTCTTCAAGGAGTGGGGCCGGCGTGACCCGATCGGGCAGTACGAGGAGTACCTCAAGGAAGCAGGCTGGGGCGCGGCGGAGCTGGAGGCGGTGGAGGGGGAGGTGGCGGCCGAGGTGGAGCGGGCGGCCGCGGAGGCGGTGAAGAGCAAGGGGCGGATGCCGAAGGGTGAGTCGGCGCTCGAGGGGGTGTATGCGAAGAATGGGCAATAGGGGGACGGTCGGTCGGAGAGGGGGAAACTTCTCCTGTAGGCGACGGTAACACGAACGGACGGAAAGGCAGGGAATGACTGATGCGCCTCGGCTGTCTCCTCACTATCGCCATGGTAACCGGCTCGGGGAGCCTTGCCCCCCAGAGTACATCTCCCGAGCGCCAGAAGATTACCGTCGCCGGCCACGACCTGTTCGTCCCGGTCGGATTCAAGGTGAGCGTGTTCGCCGACAATGTCGGCGGGGTACGCTCCCTTGCCCTTGGCCTGAGCAGCGTCGTGTACGCCGCGCGGCCCGGCAAGGGACTGATCATCAAGCTTCCGGATACAAACCGCGACGGCGTCGCCGACACCGCGATCACCGTCGCGAGCGGGCTCAACCTCCCCTTCGGCCTCGCGTTCCGGGGAGACACGATGTACGTCGGGGAAACCAACGGCGTGAAACGCTTCGACCCGGGCGCGACTAATCCCGTCCAGATCATCTCCGGCCTCCCGAGCGGCGGCAATCACTGGACCCGCACCGTAGTGATCGGGCCTCCCCCGGATAACCATCTCTACGTCGCGATCGGCACCTCGTGCAACGTCTGCGAGGAGAGCGATCCGCGCCGCGCCGCGGTGGTGCGCTACAACCTCGACGGCTCAGGTGAGCACCTCTTCGCGACGGGGTTGCGCAACTCGGTCGGCGTGGCGTTCAACCCAACGACCGGCGAGCTCTGGGCCAACAACAACGACCGCGACAACCTGGGCGACGACCTGCCGCCCGAGCACCTCAACATCCTGAAGGACGGCAAGTTCTACGGCTGGCCGCAGTGCTACCTGCCGAACAAGCCGAACCCCGAGTACCCCGAGGCCAAGTGCGCCGGGGTCGAGTCGCCCGCGTTCCTTGTGCAGGCGCACTCGGCGCCGCTCGGACTTGCGTTCTACACCGGCACGATGTTCCCCGCCGACTACCGGGGCGACGCCTTCATGACCTACCACGGTTCCTGGAACCGCAGCGTGCCGACGGGCGCGAAGGTGGTCCGGGTGCACGTGCAGAACGCCAAACCGGTCTCCGTCGAGGACTTCGTGACCGGCTGGCAGCTCGCGGACGGCTCGCGGTGGGGCCGGCCGGTGAGCTTGCTGGTGCTGCCCGACGGCTCGCTGCTCGTCTCCGACGACGCTGGCGGCCGGATCTGGAGGATCACCTATGGGCATTGAGCCGGCGGTCAGGCGGTCAGGCGGACTGGCGGTCGGTGTGGCCGGGGGGCTGTTTGCGGTCGGAGCCTTGGCGGTTCTGTCCGCCCGACCGGCTGCCCGCCCGACCGCCGACATTCATTCCGAGTACGTCAAGTATCTCTCCGGCAAGGATTCGATCACCGCGTACCTCGCCTACCCGGAGCGGCGGGATCCGGCGCCGGCGGTGATCGTGATCCACGACATCTACGGGATGTCCGACCGCCTGCGCCCGGCGGTGGAGAAGCTGGCGCGCGAGGGATTCGTGGCGATCGGCCCGGACCTCCTGTCGCGGAAGGGAGGCACACCGGCGTCCGCGGACGACGCGCGGCGGCTGATCCTCGGGCTCAATCCCGACACGATCACGATGGACCTCGACGCAGCGGCCGCCTACCTCCGCGCGCTCAGGGCGGTGCGGGCCGACCGCGTCGCGGTGATCGGGTTCTGCTGGGGCGGAGGCCAGAGCTTCCGCTACGCCACCAACAATCCGACGCTGCGGGCGTTCGTCGTGTGCTACGGGCCGGGGCCGGATACGGCGGCGCTCAGGCGCATCAAGGCCAAGGGGCTAGGCGTCTACGCGGAGAACGACGCCCGCATCGACGCGGGGCTGCCCGACCTCATGACTGCCCTGAAGCGGTCGGGCGTGGACTATCGCTTCACCGTGTATCCCGGCGTCGGGCACGCGTTCCTGCAAACGCTCGAGAAGCCGGAGGTGGCCGACAGCGCGTGGGGGGCGGTGGTGCGGTTTTTCCGGGGAACCTTGGAAGGGCGGTAACCGCCGATCACCGCCTGTTCCCGCTGATGTATTCACGCGCCCGGTCCAGAGCGACATCGCGCCCCGCGAGAAAGTCCTTCACCGTCACCACCACCGGCAGCTCGGGAGCGACGCCGAAGCCGGCGAACTCCGACCCGTCGGGGAACGCATCCCGCGTCACGCACAGCTGGACCCCCCATCCCTTGGCCAGTGGTATGGCGAGGACCTGCCCGGTGCTGCCCGCCGACGGCTCGCCCAGGATGGGGCCGCGTGCGGCGTTCCGGAACGCGACGAGCAGATCTTCGGCCGGCCCCGACGTGCGCGGCGAGGAGAGCACGGCCACCGGGCCCTTGAAGCGCGGCCGGTCGCTGCGCGGCCGGATGGTATCCGGCGGCGCCGTAAACCACGCGCCGGCCGAATCGGGCATGTCCTGGCCGCGGTAAGCCGGCCGGTACTGCGGGGTGCGCCAGCGCGAAGTGAGGAAGGGACGGTCCGTCAGCCGGGCGAGGATCTGATAGCCGGCCTCGCGGCCGCCGCTACCACCACCGTGCTCCCGCAGGTCGAGAATCATCCCGGTGACGTTCGCGAAGTCGGGAAAGGCGTGGTCGAACAACCGCACGATGTCGGGGTCGGCCAGGGAGTTGATCCGCACCCAGGCCACGCCGCCAGGGAGGGTGTCCCCTTCCAGTGCCGGGTGCTCGAGCGGCCAGCGATCGCTCAGGGCCACGGCGCGCGTCACGCTGGCGCCGCGCTCGGCGCCCCCAGGGAGTCGGAGACGCACGTGCAGGGCGGTACCTTTCTCTCCCTCGAGCATGCGGGCCACGGCGCGCTCCCAGCGGGCGGCCGGGGTCGCGGCACTCACCTCCGGCAGCACGGAGTCGCGGATCCAGGTGTCGACGGGGATGCCCTGGACGGCGAGGACCTCGGCCAAGCGCTCGGGGCGGGCGATGCGCATTTCGTCGTTCGGGGCGTAGTCAATGATGAAGGGACGGCGCTCCACCGCACGCAGCTCGATCGGCGGGCGCGCGACGCGGGCCTGCACGGCGCCCGGCGCGCGGACATCGGACTCACCGTCGCCCAACAGGGCGAGGAGGCGGCGCAAGGCCCGGAAGAACTGCCGGTCCGTGGCCCGCCCTTGGGCGAGGGCGAGGTCCGCCGTGAGCGCGGAGTCCCAGTCAGCGTGCACGCGATCCCAGTAGGCGTAATTGGCCCGTGCTTCCGCCCACAGTTTGACGACGATGAGCTGGCGATCGGCGGGCGAGAGCTGCTGGGCCGACACAAAAACCGGGAACGGGATGAAGAGCGCGACGACGCAGTGACGGACGGTGCGTGACGGCATGGCCCTAATCTATCTGCTTCTGTTCGTAGCGCCGCAGGTGCTGGTGTACGGGTACTTGCGGGAGCGGCTGCCTGACCCGACGCGTCCGGGTCGCGCCCGCTTCGTGCGGGTCGGCCTCGCCGTCGTGTTCATCGCCTTCAACTTTCCCTGGCTGTTCGTCGCCCGGCGCGTGCTGTTCGGCAGCGTGTGGGGGATGGGTCGCGTTCCCTATCTCGGCCCGTGGCTCGCCTGGCAGATGCTCGGGTGGATCTTTGCCGGGCTCGTGGCCGTGTACATCGTGGGGAAGAGCCTGGTGTGGCTGACCAGACAGGTGCGCGGTGCGTGGTCCGTGGCGTTCCCCGCTGTGCAGCGGAGCGCCGAAGAGAATCGGAGCCTACCACGCACTACGCACGACGCACAGCTCTCTCGTCGCCGCTTCCTGGCCCGCGCGACCTATGCGTACGCTGCCGCCGGAGCGGCACTCTCGACCTACGGCATCTGGAATGCCGAGCGGCTCCCCGAGGTCACGCGCCGTACGCTCACGTTCCCCGACCTGCCGCCGGGCCTCGACGGGTTGCGCCTGCTCCATCTCTCCGACGTCCACGCCGGGATCCACATGGAGCAGGACAAGATGCAAGCGCTGGTCGCGCAGGCGAACGCGCTCGCCGCCGACCTCATCGTGCAGACCGGAGATATGATCGACATCGACCCCACCTACATCCCGCGGTACGTGCGCGCGTTCCGGGAGCTCTCCGCCCCCCTCGGCGTCGTCACCGTGTTGGGCAACCACGACCGCTACACGGGGGAGGCCGCGGTGATTCGCGGGGTGCGCGACGCGGGCCAGGTGTTCGTTCGGAACGACGCCCACCTGATCGAGCGGAGCGGCGCCACGCTCGCGCTCGTGGGCATCGACGACCCCCGTAACTGGAGGGCCGACGACCCGCAGCCCCACGACATCGACCTCGCCCTGCGGCGCACGCCGCCGGAGGCGTTCCAGGTGCTGCTCGCCCACCGCCCCGGCGCGTTCGACGGCGCGGCACCCCGCGGCATCCCGCTCACCCTCGCCGGCCACATTCACGGGGGGCAGCTCTACTTGCCGGTCATCGGCTGGTCGGTGGGGCGGTTGATCACGAAATACGTCATGGGGCACTTCCGGCAGGGCAACAGCCAGCTCTACGTCAGCCGCGGCATCGGGGTCGTGGGCGTGCCGATCCGCGTCTTTGTGCCGCCGGAGATCGCACTCATCGAGCTGCGGCGATCGCCTCCCACGCTGCCTCGATCGCCAGCCGCACGCCGGGATGGCCCTCGCTCCACTCTTTTGACGTAATCCGGTCGAGCACCAGGCTCACCACTGCAAGCCACACAGCCGCCAAGACCTCCACCGCGCCGGGACGGACGGCGCCCGCGGCCTTGCCCTGCGCCACCAGCGCTTCGAGGCCCACACGGAACTCCTGGGCGGCGTCCTTGGACTGGGGCTCGAGGAGGGGAGGGGGCCCGTGGCGCTCGAGGAAGAACAGCTGCACGACGGCGCGCTCCCGGGTTGCGCCCTGCACCAGGGCCTGCGCCAAGTGCCGCAACTTCTCGCGCGGGTCGCTTCCCCCCGCCGCGCCCTCGGCCTCCCGCACGAGCCGCAGCGCCCAGCGCGCCGCGCCGCGGTACAGCTCGTTCAGCAGGTGCTGCTTGCTCTGGAAGTGTCGGTAAATCGTCCCCTCGGCCACGCCAGCTTTCCGCGCGATTTCGGCGGTGGTGGTCGCTGCGTAGCCCCGCGTGCTGAAGAGCTCGAGCGCGGCGTGCACCAGTCGCTGTCGGGTCAGATCGGCTGCAGGCATCGCCCCGCGAATCTAATGGCGCTCAACGGCTTGCGCTGATGATTCCCGGTGCTTCCCGGCGCCGCTAGTGCCGTTCCAACTCCTTTCTCCGAGCGGATGCAGGTCGCCGGAGCGGGACCCTCGCAAGACACCAACCGTCTCTATGGCGGGACAAGTTGGAACGGCACTAGCTTTCCCGCCGTTCTTCGGAGGCCAAGGCGCGATGCGCATGCTGGTGTTGGGCGCCGGACTGCAGGGATCCGCCTGCGCGTACGATCTGCTGCGGCAGCCGACCGTGGACCGGGTCACCCTCGCCGACCTGAAGCCCGGCCGGGCGGCGCCGTTCGTGAAGCGAGGCGCCGGCAAGCGGCTCGCGCTCGCCCGGCTCGACGTGAGGGATGCGGCCCGCCTGCGCCAGCTCCTCGAGCGCCACGACGCGGTGCTGTGCGCGCTGCCGTATTACTTCAACCTGGCCGTGACCAAAGCGGCGGTGGCCGCCGGCATCCACTGCGCCGATCTGGGGGGGAACACCGAGATCGTGCAGCGGCAGAAGCGGCTGCAGAGAGCCGCGATGCGGAAGGGGATTTCGGCGATCCCCGACTGCGGCCTCGCGCCGGGGATGGTGAACATCATCGCCGCCGAGGGCATCCGCCGCGTGGGCGAGGCGGAGACGGTGAAGATCTACGTCGGGGGCCTGCCGCAGCACCCCGAGCCGCCCCTCAACTACCAGATTGTCTACTCGCTCGAAGGCGCCCTCGATTACTACACCACCCCGTCGTGGGTGCTGCGCGACGGCAAGCCGGCCCGCGTGGACGCGCTCTCGGAGGTCGAGGCGGTGGAGTTCCCGGCGCCCGTCGGCACGCTGGAGGCGTTCCACACGGGGGGCGGCATCTCGACGATGCCGTGGGCGTACGCGGGCAAAGTGCGGACGATGGAGTACAAGACGCTCCGCTACCCGGGGCACGTCGCCATCATGCGACCGGTGCGGGAGCTCGGCCTCCTCGACCTCAAGCCGATCAACGTGAAGGGTGTAAAGGTGGCGGCACGCGATGTATTCATCGCCGCCGTCTCGCCGCAGCTCACGAAGCCGCGGGGCCGCGATCTGGTGGCGCTGCGGGTCGAGGTGACGGGCAAGACCGGCCGGCGCGCCGCCTGGCAGCTGCTCGATTACTATGACGAGGCCCACGGCATCAGCGCGATGATGCGCGCCACGGGCTTTTCGCTGGCCGTCACGGGGCTGATGCAGGTGGACGGGCGGATCACCGCGCACGGCGTGCACACGCCGGACGAAGCGGTACCGTTCGACGCCTATGTGGACGAGCTGTCGAAGCGGGGGATTGAGATCCGGGAAATTTGAGCCGTCAGCCGTCGGCCATCAGCCATCAGAAACTGACGGCTGAGGGCTGATGGCTGATGGCTCCTAGTAGCTCCACGTGCTCCCGAACAGCAGCTGGCTCCCTTCGGAGCCCTTCCCCCAGCCGACGACGATCAGCGAGTTGCGCAGCAGCCGTACCGCGAGCTCGATGCCGCCGGCCTTGTGCACCCCGGTGCCGGCGATCTTGACGGGCTGGCCGGCGTCGAAAACGCGTCCCGCGTCGTAGAACCCCACCAGCTTCAGCTCGAGGACGCTGGGAGCCCACACGAGGGCGTACCGCACCTCCACTCCGGCAAGCAGCTTTCCCGGGCCGGTGAACCGGGCGTCGTAGTAGCCCCGCAATGAGCGGTAGCCGCCGACGGCGATGTACGGCTGCTCGCTCGACTCCATGACCATCTGCGCCGCCACGGGTGGCGCGCCGCTCATGCGCTCGCCTGCGAGCCTCGCCCCCAAAATCAGGCGCTCCGTGGGATGGACGTACAGCCGCGCCGCCGCCGTGGTGCGGCGGTAGCCTGTGCCGCGCGCGTACAGCGCCTCGGCGAACACCGCGCGGTGAGGATCAATCTCGTTGTCCCGCAGGTCCACCACCACGCCGGCTCGGACCACCTTGTCGGTGAAGGGGACGGTGCTCGAGTCCACCACCCCCGTCGCGTGGTCCCGGCCGAAGATCGATTCCCCCGGGAGCTCCCGGAAATCCGTGCGCTGAAACTCGGCGCCGACGAGCAGCCGGAGCGGCCCTACCAGCCGGCGCTGCACCGTGGTGCGGGCCGTTTGGCTGGTGCGGCTCACCTTGTAGAAATACGGGCGCGCGGCCGTGACGCTGTCGGCGAAATAGACAGTGGCGTTGCCGAGGCCGTAGTACCCCAGCCGGTTGGACCGCGCGGCGCTGAAGGTGAGCGCCGCCCGCCAGCCTTCCCACCATGCCGGCGCCTGCGCGTCGGCGAGGATGAGGTAGCTGCCTTGGGTGCTTGCCGAAACCTCGAGCGTCGCCGCCGCCCGGTTCGGCTCCGGCCGCTCGAGGTAGCCGATCGGACTGTACTCGCTAAAGTGGATGGCGCCCCACAACCCGTCGATCGAGCTGTAGTAGACATACGGGTAGAGCGTGTTTCTCCAGAACTGCTGAGCGGCGAGCGGCCGCGGCCATGCCCCTCCGGCTCCCGCGGCGGCGAGCAGCGCCGCCGCCGCGAAGAGCCGGCGCCCGTCAGTCGTTGGCGGCAGGCGTGTCGTAGAGATGCGCGGTGTCCTGGAGCTTCGCTTGGGTCCCGTCGTGGATCGCGAAGTGGCTGGGATAGAGCGAGGCCGCGCCGTACTCGCCGCGCTTGTTGATCGCGTAGAAGTTGAGCTGGTAGCGTGGCTTGCCGTCGGCCGTGAGGAGCCGCTTCTCGCTCAAGGTGACCACCCGGCGCAGGGTCTCCAGGCAGGCGTCGGTCGGCTTCATGCCACGCCGCATGTGCTCCACGGTCAGGAACCCGCCGCACACCATGATGTTCGACTCGCCCCGGCCGGTCGAGCCCGCCGCCCCGGCGTCATTGTCGCAGTACTCCCCGGCGCCGACGATCGGGCTGTCTCCCACACGGCCGGGGATCTTCCAGGCGAGGCCACTCGTCGTGGTCACGGACGAGAGGTCGCCCTGCGGCGTGACGGCGTCGCAGTTGATCGTGCCGGTCGGCGCTTGGACGACCACGGACATGGTGTCCGGCAGATCCAGGTAATTGTCGTTGGGGTTGAGATTCGCGCGCCAGTGGAGCCACGCCTCCCGGGACTCTGGGGTGAGGAGGTCTTCCTCCTTGAAGCCGTACGAGAGGGCGAACTTCTTCGCCCCCTCGCCCACCAGAAAAATGTGGTTGGTGTACTTGAGGACCAGCTTGGCCACCTCCGAGGGCGTCTTGATTCCCTCGAGGCAGCCGACCGCGCCGGCGCGCCGCGTGGGCCCGTGCATGCAGGAGGCGTCGAGCTGCACCACGCCGTCGGCGTTGGGGAGCCCGCCGTAGCCGACCGAATTGTCCTTGGGGTCGAGCTCCTGGATCTTCACGCCTTCGATCACGGCGTCCAGCGTGTCGGCCCCCTGCATGATCATGTCGAACGCTTTCTGGACGGCCCGCAGCCCGTTGCCGCTCGAGATGACGACCGGTCTCGCGGCCCACCGGCTGGGAGGCGGCAGCGGCCGCGGCGGCCGCATGGCGTGCGGGATGTCGACGGCGGCGCTCGCCGCCAGGCCGACCGCGGCGGACGCGAGAAAATCGCGACGGGACAATGCGTCGGGCACGGCAGGCTCCACAGGCTGAGGGAGGTGCTTGGTTTTAGCCGATCCGGCTACTGCTGTCAACTTGCTCCGGTTCCGGCGCTGGTCTAGGTTCCGGCCGTGAACGCCACCGCTCTCGAGCTCTCCCTCGTTGTCCCGGTATACAACGAGCGGGAAAACCTGGCGCCCCTCGTCGACGAGATCGCCACCGCGCTGGCCGGGGGGGGCGGGGGGGGGGCCGTGCGCTACGAGATCGTAGCCGTGGACGACGGCTCGAGCGACGGCTCGCTGGAGGAGCTCAAGGTCCTGAAGCGCGCGCACCCCGAGCTGCACATCGTTTCGTTCGCCGCCAACGCGGGGCAGACCGCCGCGTTCGCAGCGGGGTTCAAGGCCGCGCGGGGAGCGATCGTGGTGACCCTCGACGCGGACCTGCAGAACGATCCGGCCGACATCCCGGCACTCGTCGCGGAGCTGCGCCGCAGCGGCGCGACTGCGGTCGCGGGCTACCGGGTGAACCGCCGGGATACGCCCTGGAAGCGAGTCCAGAGCCGGATCGCCAACGGCATCCGCAACCGGCTGAACCAGGAAACGATCCGCGACACCGGTTGCTCGCTCAAGGCGTTCCGCACCGAAGCGGTGCGCGACCTGCCTCTGTTCGCCGGGATGCACCGGTTTCTGCCGACGCTGATTAAGATGAACGGCGGCACCGTCGCCGAGGTGCCCGTCCGACACCGGCCGCGGCGCTACGGCGCGAGCAAGTACGGGATGTGGAACCGCGCCTTTCGGGCCTTGCTCGACGCCTTCGTCGTGCGCTGGATGCAGCGCCGCGCCCTGCGCTACACCGTCACTGAGGAGCTGCCGTGACCGACGGTCACGAGGAGTGGCTGCGCCAGATCGATGCGGAGATCGCGGGCACGCTGCCGCTGCCCCAGCGCGCGGCGCTGGCGCGCCACGTGGCCGCCTGCCCGCGGTGCGCCGGCGCCCGGGTCAGCCGGCTCGAGCTCGAGGCTTCGTTCGCGCGGGCGCATGGTGAGCCGCATGCGCTCGCGGTACGCCGCTCGGTGCTGCGAGGCCGAACCCTGGTGCGGTGGGCCGCGATGGCGCTCCTGGTCGGTCTGCTGGCAGGCTGGCTGGCGCATGCGCGCTGGGGCGGCCCCGGCCCCGGCACCCTGGAGAGCAGCCGTGCGACGATTCTGGTCCACTAGCCTCGTCGCCTTCGCGGTCGTCGTCTCCGTCCCTGCCCGCCTCCGCCCCCCCCCCCCTCCGCAGGGGCCGGGGCTGCGGATCACCTACCAGGTACAGCTGGTGGAGGGGACTCGGGTGCTCGGCTCCGGCGAGGTGGGCGGGCCGTCCGACACCCGCCTGCGCCTCGGCGTCCGCACCGATGCGGTCCTCGTCGAAGCACTGCTCAGCCTGTCGTCCGAGGGAAGCATCGATTCGGTGAGCGTCTCGGGCGATTTCTTCAGCCGCCGTCGCCTGGGCCGCTCGCGCCGCGGGCTGCCACTGTGGGAGGAAGACGGCTACCGGCGGGCGGCACGGCTCGCCTGGGGTGACACGGCGCGGATCTTCCCGTTCGGCGCGTCGGGCGGTGGAGGCGGGCTGCGCCTCGACTTGGTCCCCATCCGCGTGGCGACCGGCGGGGAAACACGGCCTACCGAATCGGTGGAGCGCGCCGACTCTGGCGTTGAGCTCACGCTCGAGGCCGTGGTTCGTCCCCGCCGCGTGGCGGTCACGCTGACCCTGGCGGCGGCTGGCGTGGCAAGCGTTCCCCGCAGGTACGACCTGGTCCCCGACGCGCCGAGTCACGCTGTGGTATTGCACACGGGCGAAACGACGCGCACCCTGGAGATCGCCCTCGAGCGCCCGGATCCGCCGCGAGCCGAGCGGGACCGCGCCCTCGCCCTGGACGCGGACGTCGTCTGCCTTCGGGTGCTGCCGGCGGGAGCGGGAGGGGGCGGAGCGGGTGGGGAGCCAGCCCGTGAGCTGTGCGGGCGGCTCAACAACGTGGCCCGGCGGCTGGCCCTGCCGGGCGGAGACACGCTGGTCGCCACGTTCGCCTGGCCCGGCGTCCGCTGAGCCGCGATATTCCCGCCCCATGCCACGTAGGCGGCGCCTGGATCCGGCGATCTTCCACCTCCCGGTCGAGCGGATGCGGGAGGGCTATTACTCCGACAAGTATTTCAACCGCGCCCGGGAGACGCTGCTCAAGGACGGGCACCGCCCGCGGGTGACGATGCAGGTGTTCGCCAAGACGCACGCCTTTCTCGGCGGCATTGACGAGGCGATCGCGATCCTCAAGCTCTGCGCGGAGCGCTGGGACGAGCTCGAGGTCGCCGCCCTGTATGACGGGGACGAAATCGCCCCGTGGGAGACGGTGCTGCTGATCGAGGGGCCCTATGATGCCTTCGCCAACCTCGAGACGCTCTACCTCGGAGTGCTGGCGCGCCGCACCCGGGTGGGCACCAACACCCGACGGGTCGTCGAGGCGGCGCGGCCCAAGCAGGTGATGTTCTTCCCGGCGCGCCACGACCATTGGCTGGTGCAGACCGGGGACGGGTACGCCGCCCACATCGCCGGGGCCATCGGAGTCTCTACCGACGCACAGGCCTCCTGGTGGGGCTCCGAGGGGGTCGGCACCGTGCCGCACGCCCTCATCGCGGCCTATGGCGGCGACACGGTGCTCGCCTCCCGGAAGTTCGCCGAGCACATGGACCCCGCCATCCGGCTCATCACGCTGGTGGACTTCGACAACGACTGCGTCGGCACCTCGCTCCAGGTGGCCCGCGCCCTCGGCGAGCGGCTCTATGGTGTGCGACTGGATACCTCGGAGACGCTGGTGGACAGGTCGGTCATCCCCGAGATGGGCACCTTCAAGCCGACCGGCGTGAACCCGCAGCTCGTCTGGAACGTCCGCACCGCCCTCGATAAGGAAGGCTTTCAGCACGTCCGGATCGTCGTGTCGGGCGGGTTCACGGTGGAGAAGATCCGCCAATTCGAGGAGCAGGGCGTCCCGGTGGACATGTACGGCGTGGGTTCGAGCCTTTTCCAGGGGCGGTTCGACTTCACCGCGGACGTGGTGCTCCTCGAGGGCAAGCCCCGCGGCAAAGTGGGGCGGAGTTTCCGGCCGAACCCGCGGCTGGAGCGGGTGGACTAGCCCGCCGCGGCCCCTTGCGCCCCTGGGGGTGGTGCATAAATTCCCGTAGTAATGAATAATCATGCATCCGTTCCCGTCGGCGTCCTGGGGGCCTCAGGATACGCCGGCCAGGAGTTGCTGCGGCTGCTGGCCGGCCACCCGGGCGCTTCGGTCGCGTTCGCCACCGCCGAATCGGCCGCCGGTGAGACCCTGGAAGGTTTCGATCTGATCAAGGCGGCCGACGCCCCGCTGCAGCGGGCGGAAATCGTCTTTTCCTGTCTCCCCCACGGCGTCTCCAGGCGCTACGTGCACGAGGTGCGGGCGGCGGGCCGCCGGGCGGTCGACCTGTCCGCCGATTTCCGGCTGTCGGCGGAAGCGGTGTACGGGCTCACCGAGGTCGCCCGGCCCCGCGTGGCCGGCGCTGACCTCGTCGCCAACCCGGGCTGCTATCCCACTGCGGCGCTGCTCGCTCTCATTCCGCTCGCGCAGCGGGGATTGATCGACCCATCGCGGGAAGTCGTGATCGACGCGGCCTCCGGCGTGACGGGCGCGGGGCGGAGCCCCAGGCGGGAGCTGCTGTTCGGAGAGGTGTCGGAGGACTACCGGGCGTACGCCGTGGGCAACGAGCACCGGCACCTGCCGGAGCTGCGCACAACGCTGGCCCGCGAGGGCGGCTTCACCGGGGACCTCGTGTTCACGCCGCACCTCCTCCCCGTGAAGCGGGGGATCCTCGAGACGATCCACGTTCCGCTCACGCGCGTGCTCGACCAGGCGACGGCCGAAGGCATCTACGATGCGGTCTACGACGGCGAGCCCTGCGTGCGGGTGCTGCACGGCGCGCTGCCCTCGCTCAAGGACGTGGTCTACCGCAACCGGGTGGCCCTCGGCGTCGCACCGGTCGCCAACGTGCGGCGGCCCCGGCTCACCGTGATCGCCGCAATCGACAACCTCGTGAAGGGCGCGGCGGGCCAGGCGGTCCAGAACATGAACGTGATGCTCGGCCTACCGGAAACGACGGGGCTCTCATGCTAGAGCGTCGGACGGTCGGGCAGTCGGACAGTCTGCCTGGAGCGTCGTGCCTGCAGTTGTCGTTCTGTCCGACCGTCCGACAATCCGACGGTCCGACTGTATGAACGTCCGCGTCGTGAAGCTCGGCGGGAACGAGCTGGAGCGCCCCGACTGGCTGGCGGCGTGCGGTCGTGCGCTCATGGCCGTGGGTCACGTCGTGGTCGTGCACGGCGGCGGCCGGGCGGTCACCGCGCTGTCGCAGCGGCTCGGCCTGCTGGCCGAGAAGCGCGCCGGCGTGCGGGTGACGACCCCGGAGATTGCGGAAGTCGTCGAGATGGTCCTCGCCGGGCCGATCAACCGCACCGTCGTCGGCGCCCTGCGGCAGGCCGGGCTCGACGCCGTCGGTCTCTCCGGCGTTGATGGCGGCCTGCTCACTGCCGAGCAGCTCCCTGGTGGATTCGGCCATGTCGGCCGCATCACCGGTGTGCGGGCGGCTCTGCTCCACAGCTTGCTGCTGTCGGGGCTCACCCCGGTCATCGCGCCCATGGCACCCGGGGGGGGCGCCGATGGGGGTCTGCCGTTAAACGTCAACGCCGATGACGCCGCCGCCGCGACGGCCGGGGCCTTACAGGCTGCCGAGCTGCTGTTCGTGTCGGACGTGCCCGGTGTCGTGGTCAAGGGCGTGCCCCAGCCGAGCCTGCCCGTCGGAGAGCTCGACACGTTGATCGAGCTTGGCATCGCGGCCAACGGCATGGCCGCCAAGCTGCGCGCCGCAGCTGCCGCACTCGAGGCCGGTGCGCGGGCGGTGCGCATCGGCGACTTGCGCCTCCTCAGCGACCCGACCGCCGGCACTCGCATCCTCGCCACGACACCCCAGCCCGCATGACCACCGCCGCCCCCCCCCCCCCGGCCACAACGGCCCTACTCGGCGTGTACGCCCGTGTCGGCCCCACCTTCGTGGCCGGCGAAGGGTGCGAGCTGATCGCCGCCGACGGCTCGCGCTACCTCGACTGCGTCGCCGGGATCGCGGTGAACGCGCTCGGCTACGGACATCCCCTGATCCGCGACGCGGTGACGCGTGCGCTCGAGACCGGGCTGATCCACGTCTCGAACCTCTACCACACCGAGGCGGGGGAGCGGCTCGCCGAAGAGCTCATCGCGCGCTCGTTCGCCGACCGGGTGTTCTTCTGCAACTCGGGCGCCGAGGCGAACGAGGCGGCGTTCAAGTTCGCGCGGAAGTGGTCGAGGAAGCCCGGGATCGTCGCGTTCACCGGCTCGTTCCACGGCCGCCTGTTCGCCTCGCTCGCGGCGACAGACCGCCCCGACTACCGCGCGCCGTTCGAGCCGCTCGTCCCGGGCGTGCATGTGCTTCCCCTGGGAGACCGCGCCGCCGCGCAGCGGATGCTCGCCGAGTCGCGGGTCGGCGCCGTGATCGTGGAGCCGGTGCAGGGCGAGGGCGGGGTGCGGCCCGTGCCGGCCGAATGGCTGGTGTTCCTGCGGGAACTGTGCGACGCCCACGGCGCTGCCCTGATCTTCGACGAGGTCCAATGCGGACTGGGCCGGACCGGCACGCTGTTCGCCTGTGAGCAGAGCGGCGTCTTGCCCGACATGCTCACGTTGGCGAAGCCGCTGGCTGGCGGGCTGCCGATGGGGGCCGTCCTCCTCACCGACCGGATCGCCGCGGCGCTCGAGCCCGGCGACCACGCCACCACCTTTGGCGGTGGACCGCTGGTCGCCACCGTCGCGCTCGCCGTGCTGCACCTGCTTGCCGCGCCCGAGTTTCTCGCGGCCGTGCAGGCGCGGGGCGCGCGGCTGGGCGCTGCGCTGCACGCGCTCGCCGACCGGATCCCGAAGGTCAAGGAGGTGCGGGGCGTCGGGCTGATGTGGGGACTCGAGCTCTCGCAGCCCGCGGCGCCGTTCGTGACGGCCGCCCGCGAGCTAGGGCTGCTCATCACCACAGCGGGACCGAGCGTGCTGCGACTGGTGCCGCCGCTGGTCATCTCGAACGCTGAACTCGACCGTGCGGTCACGCTGCTGGGGGAGGTGCTGGCATGAGCGTGCTGCCTCTCCGGGCGCTGCGCGCTGAGCCGGCCGCCCTGATGCGTCTCGCTCGGTTGGCGGACGTGCCGGAGCTCGAGACCCTCATGGCGCCGTTCGTCGCCACGGGAGACCTGCTGCCGCGTAGCCGCTACGACCTCTGCCGTCACATCAAGGAGTACGTGGTGGCGGAGGCGGACGCCCAGGGAGGGGGGAGTGGGGGTGGGAGACGCGCGATCGTGGCGTGCGGCTCGCTCAAGCTGTACAGCGAGACACTCGCCGAGATCGCCGGCCTGGCGGTGCGGGACGACTGGCAGGGCCGGGGGTTGGGCCGTGCGGTGATCGACGCGCTCGTCGCCGAGGCGGGACGCCTGGGCCTGCGCGAGGTGTTCGCGCTCACCCGCAAGCCGGCCTTCTTCCTGCGGCTGGGCTTCGGGCCCGCCGAGAAAGCGCAGTTCCCGCAGAAAGTGTGGGCCGACTGTGCCCGCTGCCCCCGGCAGGCATGCTGCGATGAGATCGCGGTGACGCTGAAGCTGTAGGGCGTTGTAGTTTGTAGGTCGTGAAGCTCTCCCCTCACAAAGTCTTCGTCTTCGCCGGGTTCGGCTGCGGCGGGCTCTTGGCCGCCCTGATGATCCTCGGGCTGTTCGTGGCCCGGAACGAGGAGGCGAAACACCCGGGGTCCCGGCCGGTGCAGCCGGTCTTCGCTCCCGCAGCGGCCCTCGACTCCCTCCGGAACCTCGACGTCCGCTCTCTCGCCGGCCGGTCCGACCCGCGCGACGCCCTGGCGCCGCAGGGCCGCGTGAACGGAGCCTCCTTGGCGCTCGCGGTGTGGCGCGGGCAGCGGATCGCGAGCCTGAGTGTGACGTTCGGCGACACCTTCCCCGCCGGCTCGACCGAGCGCCAGGCGTGGCTCGCCGCCGGCGCATCGTACTTCGTGGACACCCTCGTGCGCGCCGCGCGGCTGCCGTGGCGGCTCGCCGAGGCGGCGCCGGACACCGGCGATGCCTTCGTCCCGGCGGTGCGGTCGAGACCGGTGCTCGCGACCGCGCGCGCGATGCTCGCTCGCGTGCAGCTGGACCTCGATGCCCGACGTCACGCGTCCGCCGACACCGTTCTCCGCGCGGTCGTGACTATCGCGTACGGGCTGGAGGCAGACCCGCGCCTTTCGGTGGCGGCACTGGGCGCGCGGATCGAACGTGATGCCGCGGACCTGCGGGCACGGCACCGTGAGCTGTGGCGCGGGGAGGCTGGGGCCCGGGTGCGGGCCACACTCGCGCAGGCGGACTCCTCCAGCCGGGTCCTGGGACGGCTCCAGACTCTCGCCTGGGTGGCGGGCATCGCCCCCGACAACGCCGCGGGCCTGGCCGAGCTCGCCGCGGACCCCCGGCCGCCCGTGGCGGTGCGCACTGAGCTGGTGCGGGTCATCGCCGACGGCTGGCTGCAAGACCCGGACGAGATGTCGCGGGGGATCAGCCGCAAGCGCCACGAGGCGCTGGAGCGGCTACAGCAGGACACGCTGCCGCCCGCAATGCGTGCCGCCCTGCGGGCCGCCCTCGCGTTCAAGGATCCCGGCATGCTGGGGCGATTTCGCCGCATGGTGGCATACACGCAGGTGACAGCGCCGTAGTTGACACCCTCACTTCCGGGCCGAGAGATTCCCGGCGTCGTTCCGCTCGAGGAGGGAGGGTCCCGTGCACGGTCGTTTGCTGCTCGTCGGGGCTGCGGTCCTGATTCTTCAGCCTGCGCGCTCGATCGGGCAGAGCTTCGTCGGGCGCTCCGATGCTGTGCCGCTCCTCGCGGCGGGACAGAAGGTCCGCGTCTGGGCGCTGGAGCAGACGACGTTCCTGGGCATGCCGACGCCGCGCCTGCGAGAGCTCCGGATCGTCGGGACGCTCACCGACTATCATCCGCCCGACAGCCTGACCCTCCGTCGGACGGCCTTGTTCGTCGCGCCGTGGCGGTCGCGCGAGCACACGGCCCGCTGGGAGAGCATCCACCGCATCGACGTCCCTCACGGTCGCGACGTGCCGGGGGGCGTGCTCGCGGGCCTCGGCATCGCGATCGGGTACGGACTCGGCATCGCCTTCGTTGAACGCGTGTTTTGTGATGTAGAACCCTGCGGTTCCAGCGTGCTCAAGCTCACGGCCCGCGCGGCGGTCGTCACGATACCCGCGGGAGCGCTCGCGGGCCTCTTCACCACTAGATGGAAACGGGTGTATTGAGGTGGGACGTTGACACGTCGCTGATCCGGCCTAGAGATTCCCCACACCGATTCCATTGTGAAAGAAGGGTGGCATGGCCCGCGTCATCTTCTGGGACGTCGATACTCAGGTCGATTTCATGAGAGCCGACGGCAAGCTGTACGTGCCGGACGCCGAGCAGATCATCCCGCATCTCAAGAAGCTCACCGACTACGCCCATGGGCACGGCTTGCGGATCGTGGCGAGTGGCGACGACCATGTGCGCGATCACCCGGAGATCTCCGACACTCCCGACTGGCGGCAGACCTTCCCGCCGCACTGCCTGCGCGGCACGCCGGGACAGAAGAAGATCCCCGAAACAGCCCTGCGCGATCCTCTTGTGATCGAGCCCGAGCGGGCGGACCCCAGGATGTTGATGGCCACGGTTCGGGCTCACCGGGGCGACATCCTGTTCCACAAACACCGCTTCGACGTCTTCACGAACGACAACGTCCTCACCGTGTTGGACGTGCTCGATCCGCAGGACGTGGTGCTGTACGGTGTGGCGCTCGACGTATGCGACAAGTACGCAATCGAAGGCTTGCTGCAGCACCGGCCCCAGACGCGCGTGTTCGCCGTGACCGACGCGATGAAGCCGATAGACCGCGACGGCGCCGAGACGCTGCTGAAGGAGTGGGGCGAGGAGGGGGTCCGCCTCGTGAAGACGAGCGAGGTCGTCGTCGGAGGACTGGTCGAGCAGCTGGCGCGTGCCACCGCATGACGGCCCATCCGCCTCCGGCGTTCGGGAAGTTCTTCCTCCCCGGTCCCACCGACGTCCACCCCGACGTGCTCGCGGCGATGCTGCGCCCGATGATCGGCCACCGCTCGTCCAGGATGGAGGAGCTGCTTGCGGGCATGGCGCCACGGCTGCAGGCCCTGTGCCGCACCCGGCGCACGGTACTGGTGGGGACCACCTCCGCCACCGGCTTCATGGAAATGGCGGTCCGCAACGGCGTGCGGCACCGCGCCCTCGCGGTCGTGAACGGCGCGTTCAGCGAGCGGTTCGCCAAGCTCGTGGTGGCCACGGGCAAGGAGTGCATCCGGCTGGACGTACCGCTCGGCGCCGCGGTCGAGCCCGACATGCTCCGCGATGCCCTGAAGCGCAACCCTCCGGTGGACGCGGTGACGGTGGTTCACTCCGAGACGTCGACGGGCGTGCTCCAGGACGTCGCCGCCCTCGCGAGCGTCGTTCACGAGTTCGACGATGTCCTGGTGCTGGTGGACGCCGTCACGTCGCTGGCCGGCTCGCCGGTCGAGCCCGACCGCTGGGGCCTCGACTTTGCGTTCACCGGCTCCCAGAAGGCCCTCGCCCTGCCGCCCGGGCTCGCGTTGGGGGTGGCCTCCGAGCGTATGCTGCAGCGCGCCCGGGCGCTCCCCGGCCGCGGGCTCTACTTCGACCTCGTGAGCTTCGAGCAGGCCAGCGCCAAGTTTCAGCCCACCAATACGCCGGCCGTGCCGCTGCTGTATGCCCTCGAGCAGCAGCTCGAGCGAATCGAGCGCGAGGGCGGGGTGGAGGCGCGCTGGCGCCGGCACGATGCGATGCGCCAGCG
The DNA here is from genome assembly GCA_003223415.1 of Gemmatimonadota bacterium. Lineage (GTDB taxonomy): Bacteria > Gemmatimonadota > Gemmatimonadetes > Gemmatimonadales > GWC2-71-9 > 13-1-40CM-70-15. Next base: position 95,897 of record QHUY01000015.1, on the reverse strand, counting down.
CGCCGAGCGCTGGGCCCGCGAGCGGGGCATCGAGTATCTGCCGTGCGAGGGCCGGCGCAGCTGGACCGTGTCTTGCCTCCGGCTCCCCGAGGGCAGGAGCGCCAAGGAGCTCCTCGGTGCGCTGAAGCAGCAAGGGTGGGTGATCGGCGCCGGGTACGGGGCGCTCAAGGAATCGACCATCCGGGTAGGCCACATGGGCGACCACACGGTGGCCGCCCTGGATGAGTTGCTCTCCCTGGTGGAGGCGCAGCTCGCGTGACGCACCGGGTCGTAGTGGCCGACAAACTCGGCGCAGCGGGCTTCACGCTGCTCGCGGCAGAGCCGGAGATTGAGGTCGTCGATTGCGCCGGCAAACCGCGGGAGGACCTGGAGCGGGTGCTGGGCGGCGCGCACGCGCTCATCGTGCGCAGTGAGACGCGGGTCACGGCGGAGCTGCTGGCGCGGGCGCCGCGCCTGCGGGTGATCGCGCGGGCGGGGATCGGCGTGGACACGATCGACGTGGCCGCCGCGACGCGCCGGGGCATCGCGGTGATGAACACCCCCGGCGCCAACACGGTGAGCGCCGCCGAGCACGCGCTCGGGCTGCTGCTCGCGCTCGTGCGCCACATCCCGTGGGCTGCCGACGCGATGCGCCGGGGACTATGGGACCGCAAGCGCTTCGAGGGTACTGAGCTGCGCGGCAAGACGATGGGGATCGTCGGCCTGGGACGGATCGGAGGACACGTCGCCCAGCTCGCGCGGGTGTTCGGCATGACCGTGGTGGCGCACGACCCATACCTGCCGGCCGGCCGGGCGGCCGACCTGCAGGTCAAGGTATTGCCGCTCGAGGACCTGCTCAGGGTGGCGGACGTCGTCACCATGCACGTCGCGCTCACCGACGAGACCCGGCACCTGATCAACGCCGCGCGCCTGGCGCTCATGAAGCCGACGGCCGTGCTTATCAACACCGCGCGCGGCGAACTGGTGGACGAGTGCGCGTTGGCCGAGGCGATCACGGCCAAGCGGATCGCCGGGGCGGCGATCGACGTGTTCGCGCAAGAGCCGCTGCCCGCCGATTCGCCGTTGCGCAAGCTCGACCGGGTGATCCTCACCCCACACCTGGCCGCTTCGACGGCCGAGGCCCAGGAACGCGTGGCGCTCGAGATCTGCGGCGCCGTGCGCGACGCCCTGCTCGCGGGCGACCTTTCCACCGCCATCAACGTCCCCGGCATCAGCGGCGACCTGCTGCGGCGGCTGGGGCCACTGCTGACGCTGGCGCGCCGCCTGGGCCGCTTGGCGCTCGCCCTCGCCGACGGCCCAGTGACGGCGGTGGAGGTGGCCTACGGGGGCAAGGACGAAGCGGCGCCCCGGCCCGTGCTGATGGCGGCTCTGGAGGGGCTGCTCTCGGCGATGAACGCCGGCCCGGTGAGTCTGGTGAACGCGCAGGTCCTGGCCGAGGAGAAGGGGATCCAGCTCGCCCGCAAGACGGGCGCGCCCGAGCCGGGCTTCGAGACGTCGGTCGGTGTGAAGGTGGACACGGCGCGGGGCCGGGTGCGCGTGGCTGGTGCGCTGGTCGGCAACAGTCACGGCCGGGTTGTCCGGATCGACGACTATCACGTGGACGTCGCCCCCGACGGGTGGATGCTGGTGATCCGCAACCGCGACGTGCCGGGGGTGATCGGGCGCGTGGGCACGGTGCTGGCCGAGGCCGGGATCAACATCGGGAGCTACCACCAGTCCCGGCGCGCGACGGGTCAGGAAGCGCTCGCCGCCATCACCGTGGACCAGCCGCTAACGGACGGTGTGCGGGAGCGGCTCGAGCGGGTACCCGACGTCCTGCAGGTGAGGCTGGCGGACTTCGGGGAGTAGTCCCCCCCCGTCTAATCCGCCGCCTGCGCCGGCGGCTGCTGCTCCTCCTCGGCGAGCAGGCGGAACGTCTTCACCGCGCCCGTGAGCTTGTCGGCGGCCTCGGCCAGTCGATTCGCCGACGAGGCGATCTCCTGTGTGGAGGCCGACTGCTCCTCGCTGGAGGCGGCGATTTCCTCAGTGGCGGCGAGCAGGCTGTCCGTGCCCTGCGCCACCGACCCCAGGCGCGCGGCGATTTCTTCCACGAGCTTGCGGAGCTCGACCGACGCCTTGGCGATTTCCTTGTTCCAGGCGTCGTTGGCATCGGCCTCGCCGGCGACAGCGGCGAGCCCCTGCGCGGCGGTCTGCGCGGCCTCGCGCGCCGCGGCTCCCCCTTGCGCGAGCCGCACCAGCCGGTCGCGGTTCGCCTGCACCCGGGCCAGCACCCCGCGCACCGTGTCGGCCGTCTCCCCGGCCGAGGCGGCGGCCACCGAGGCGAGCTTCCGCACTTCGTCGGCCACCACCGCGAACCCCCGGCCCTGCGGGCCGGCGCGCGCCGCCTCAATGGCGGCGTTGAGCGCCAGCATGTTGGTCTGCGTCGCGACGGCCTTCGCCTGAGTCACGAACCTCTGGATTTCGGCGGCAGCCTTGGCCAGCGCGTCGGCCTCCTGCGCCCCCTTTTCCACCTCCTCGGCGAGCTTGGCCAGCTGGGCCGTACTTTGGTCCAACACGTCCTTGTGCTGGCGGGCGACACCGGCGAGCCGCGTATTGCGCCGCACCGACTCCTCCGCGCCGCCCGCCAAGGCGGTGGCGATCTGCAGGATGCGGGCGGCGTCGTCGGCGGCCGCCCGCACCAGCTGCGCCTGCTCGGCTGCGCGCTTGGTGAGGTCTTGCGTGGTCGTCGTCAGCTCCTGGGTGGAGGCGCTCATCTGCTGGGTTGCCGCCGAGATCTCCGCCGCCATCGCCGCGGCCTCGTCGGCCGCCGTGCGGATCGCGCCGACCAGGCGCCGCAGCGCCACCACCATCGCGTGTACGGAGGACAGCAGCTCCCGCACTTCGCCCGTCTCGGTGCGCTGCATTACGACCGCCACGGACAGATCCCCGCCCGCGACCCGGCTGGCGATCGCCCCCACGGCCCGCACGGGCTCGGTGACGCGGCGGTTCAGCCAGTTCCCGAGTCCGACCAGCGCGGCCACGGTGATGCCGAGCAGGGCCAGCGCGCCGAGCCAGATGTCCCGCTGGGTGGTCCGAGCCGCCGCGTAGGCCTGCCCGGTGGGCTGGCGGAACAACACCCACCAGCGGCCGCGGTTGGCGGGAATCGAGATCACCAGCTCCTCCCCGTGCGCAGTCGGGACCACGGCCGTCTGCGGCCGGTCCCGGCGCGGAATGAGCTTGTCGTCGGGCACGGGCTGCAGCAGCTGGGACTGGTCCGGCCCGACCAGCAGGTGGCCGTGCTCGTCCACCACGTGGAGATAGGCGCCGTCGCCGAGGGCGCCGGCGCCGAGCAGGGTCGCCAGCTTGTCGAGCCCGAAGACCGCCGTCACCGCGCCCACTGGCCGCGGCACTCCGGGCGCCCGGATCGCGATAGCGTATTCGATCGCCACCGTGTTGGCCGCGGAGTCGAACTTGGCCTCGCCCTCGTGCTCGCCGTCCCGGACCGCCACCTGCCACCATTCCTCGCCCGATTGGACGAAGCGCGACGTCCGATCGGAGGCGATCACGGTGAAGCCGTGGCTGTCGGTGAAGAACAGCGCCGCGATGTCGGAGCGCTGCGGGTACTCGCGGAAGTAACGCTGTAGGGCGGGATCGCCGCCCAGCTGCCGTGTGCGGCTGAACTGCCGCTCCAGAGCGGGAACGTCCAGCCGGTCCAGTCCCTGCCCGGCCGATTTTTGGGACGCCTCCTGGGCGGCGACGAGGATGGCGGGGGAGTGGGCGAGCGCCTCGGCCTCGTGGCGACGCTCGCGCAGGTAGCTCGTGACCAGACTGGCCACCCGGATCGCCACTTCGGTCCCCCGGCGGTTGGCCAGGTCTTCCAGGGTGCGGCCGGCTTCGTGGGCCGTCACGACGGCCAGCACGATCACCAAGGCGAGCGCGGCGGCTGCTCCGGTGACCAGGAAGCTTTGGCGCAGCTGTTGGGTTCTGGTGGCCATGGCCCGGGTCGGACGCGGTAAGCTAGGACGGGTGACACGACCGAGCAAGGCCGTTTAATTTCAGGCACTTATGCCCGAGATCCCGATCTACGATCCGCAGGTCGTCGAGACCGCGTGGCAGGGGCGGTGGGCGGAGCGCCACACCAATGAGCCCGATCTCGACCGCCCGCGCGCGCCGTTTTACAACCTCATGATGTTCCCCTACCCCTCGGCCGAGGGACTGCACGTGGGGAACATGTTCGCCTTCACCGGCGCGGACATCTACGGCCGCCTCAAGCGGCTGCAGGGCCACGACGTGTTCGAGCCGATCGGCTTCGATGCGTTCGGGATCCACTCGGAGAACTACGCGCTCTCGGTCGGCACCAATCCGGCGCGGCTGATCCCACAGAACATCGAGAACTTCCGGCGCCAGCTGCGGCGCCTCGGCGGGATGTTCGACTGGCGCCACGAGCTCTCGACCACCGACCCCGCCTACTACAAGTGGACGCAATGGCTCTTCCTGCAATTGTTCGCTGCCGGACTCGCGTACCGGAAGCGCGCGGCGGTGAACTGGTGCCCCAAAGACAAGACTGTGCTTGCCAACGAGCAGGTCATCAACGGCCGCTGCGAGCGCTGCGGCACGCCGGTGGAGCAGCGCGCCCTCGAGCAGTGGTTCTTCCGGATCACCGACTACGCCGAGCGGCTGCTCGCGAACCTCGACCGGCTTGACTGGTCCGAGAGCACTGTCGCGTTGCAGCGCAACTGGATCGGCCGGAGCGAGGGCGTCGAGCTCGTGTTCGAGACGCCGGCCGGGCGGAAGATCGCCGTGTTCACCACCCGCCCCGACACGGTGTTCGGCGCCACGTACCTCGTGCTTGCCCCCGAGCATCCGCTGGTCGAGGAGCTGATCGCCGTGGAGCAACGCGTCGCGGTGAAGACCTACCAGCGGGAGGTGCAGGGCAAGGACATCGTCTCGCGCAAAGTCGGCGACAAGACCAAGTCGGGCGTCTTCCTCGGCTCCTACGCCCGCAATCCGGCGACCGGGGAGGCGATCCCGATCTGGATCGCCGACTACGTGCTCATGGAGTACGGCACCGGCGCCATCATGGCCGTGCCCGCGCACGACAAGCGCGACTTCGAGTTCGCCGGTCAGTTCGGCCTCCCCATCCGCCAAGTGGTCAAGGTGGAGGGGGAGCCGCTCCCCAGCGTGTCCGAGGTGGGGGTGCTGGCGGGCTCGGGCGCTTTCGATGGCCTCCCCTGTCGCGAGGGCGGCCGCAAGATCGTCGAGTGGCTCGCGGCTCGCGGCGCGGCAACGCCGCGGGTGCAGTACCGCCTGCACGACTGGTGCATCTCGCGCCAGCGCTATTGGGGAGCGCCGATTCCGATCATCTACTGCGAGTCCTGCGGGCCGGTGGGCGTGCCGGAGCGCGACCTCCCCGTCATGCTCCCGGTCATCGAGGACTTCCGGCCGGACGACACCGGCGTCAGTCCGCTCGCCCGGCACAAGGAGTGGTACCACGTGCCGTGCCCACGGTGCGGCCGGCCGGGCCGCCGGGAGACGGACGTCTCCGACACGTTCCTCGACTCCTCGTGGTACTTCCTGCGGTATCCCTCGACCGAATTCACCGACCGGCCGTTCGACTCCGGGCGCACGAAGACGTGGCTGCCGGTCACCACCTACATCGGCGGGAACGAGCACGCCGTGCTGCACCTCCTGTACTCGCGCTTCATCACGATGGTGCTGCGGCAGCTCGGGCACGTCCACTTCGAAGAGCCGTTCCCCAAGCTCCGGGCGCACGGGCTCATCGTGAAGGACGGCGCGAAGATGTCCAAGTCGCGGGGTAACGTGGTGATCCCCGACGCCTACATTCGGCAATGGGGCGCGGACACCTTCCGCATGTACTTGATGTTCCTGGGACCTTTCCAGGAAGGGGGGGACTTCCGGGAGACGGGAATCGTGGGGATCCGTCGGTTCCTCGACAAGGTGTGGCAGTTGGCCCACGAGGCGGCCGCCCATCGTCTCCGTCCGGCGCTACCCCCGGACGTGGAGCGCAAGCTGCACCAGACGATCAAGAAGGTCACCGCCGACACGGAGAGCTTGGATTACAACACGGCGATCGCGGCGATGATGGAGTACGTCAACCTGTTGCGGGAAACGGGAAGCGGGAAGCGGGAAGCGTTGGAGCCACTCGTGGTGATGCTCGCGCCGTACGCGCCACACCTCGCCGAGGAGCTGTGGGTGGTGCTCGGCCACACGGGGCGCTCGATCTTCGAGGAGCGCTGGCCGGTCTATGACGAGGCGCTCGCTACCACGGGGGACGTCGAGATCGCCGTGCAGGTGAACGGCAGGCTGCGCGGGCGCGTCACGGTGCCGCGCGGCACCCCCGAGGCGGCCGTCGTCAAGCGAGCGCTGGCGGATGAAGGAGTGAAGAAGTTCGTCGACGGCAAGCCGATCAAGAAAACGATCTTCGTGCAGGATCGGCTGGTGAATCTCGTCGTCTAATCGGCAATTCACAGCAGTTTCGCGGCGAGGCCCCCGACGACGTACCCCACCGCGGCGACGCCGAGGCCCACCACGAACATGTCCACGCCACTGCGCAGCACTCCGCGGCCTGTGAAGAAGCTGCGGGCGGCGCCGACCGCGAAGTGCGACACCATGGCGACCCCGAACGCGGTCCACATGGCCGCCCGACCGGGGAACACGAGGAACGGGGCGACGGGGATGAGCGCGCCTACCGCCGTCGCCACACCAGTGATCCAGCCCTCCTGTAGGGGCGTCGAGTGCGCCGCACCGATCTTCAGCTCCTCGCGGACTTGCTCGTCCAGCGCGCGATCCGGGTTGGCCATCACTTCCGCCGCCAGCCGCCGCGCCTGCGCCGTGTCGATCCCCTTGGTCTCATAGACCAGCGCCAGCTCCTCTTCCTCGACCTCGGGCATCAAGCGGATTTCTTCCTTCTCCATCGCGATCTCGTGGGCGTACACCTCCTGCTCGCTCTTGGCGGCGAGGTAGCCCGAGGCACCCATCGAGAGCGCGTCGGCGATCATCCCCGCCACCCCCGAGATCAGAATCACGTGCGGCTGCACGGCCGCGCCGATCACGCCGGCGACGAGACCGAAGTTCGCCGTGAGCCCGTCGTTGAATCCGTAGACCACGTTGCGGAGGAAACCGCCCGACCCGGTTTGGTGCCACGGCTCGGCGCTCGCCCCGGCGAGACCGGCCAGCGTCTCGGCGTGCTCTGCGGACTCCTTGGCCAGCGTGAGGGAGACCGCGCGAGCGTCGTCCGCCCGCGAGGACTGGTGTAGGTCCATGTACCCCTTCACCTCGCGCCCCTCCTCGCGCAGCAGCAGCGGCAGGAGGTAGCGCGGGCCGAAGCGGCGCCCCAGCCACGCCATCACCCGCGCGTTGAGCGACGGGGTCGCCCCGCCGATGGGGACGGTGTGTCCGTTCTCACCCAGCAGTCTGGCCCACAACTCCGTGTGTCGCCGCTCGACCGCGGCGAGCTTGCCGTAGGTTGCCTTCCTCTTCGGGTCCGACTCCTGGGCGGCCAGGACGTCGTACAGGTAGGCGGCGTCGAACTCGTCCTGCCAGTGATGGAGCCAGGTGTGGAGAGTCGCGCGATCGGGAGCAGGCATGGCGGGAAGATACGGTGCGGCTGGCCAAGTTACTAGGGAGCAATGACTTAACGAGGGTTTGATTTGATGGTCCCCATCGGAGTCCCGCTGCGAACCGACGAGTCCCACAAACCCACACACCCACACCCCCGGTCTTCAGTGCGACCCTCTAATCGTCCACCGCATCCTAGCTTACGGGAGATGACCATCTCACTGACCGTCCCGGACGTGCTGGTCGCGCGCGCGCGCACCGGCGACCTCGAGGCGCTCGAAGCGCTGTACCGCGCGTTCGAGACGCCGGTCTACAACCTCGCCCGCCGCATCCTGCGGACGCCCGAGGACGCCGAGGACGTACTGCAGGAAACGTTTCTCGAGGTGGTGAAGAGCATCAAGCACTACCGCGGGGAGGGGCATCTCTGGGGGTGGATTCGCCGCATCGCGGCGTCGAAGGCGCTGATGCGCATCCGCCGCGAGCAAGTGCGGGCCACCGAGGAGTTCGAGGAGGCGGCGACGGGCGGGCGGCCCGCGGCGCACGTCGGGACGAACATCGATCTCGAGCGCGCCCTAAAGCAGTTGACCGGGACCGCGCGGGCGGTGGTGTGGCTCCACGACGTGGAGGGTTACACCCACGAGGAGATCGCGGAGCTGATGGGGAAGACGGTGAGTTTTTCGAAGTCCCAGCTGGCGCGCGCGCACGCGCGACTGCGGCGCACGCTGGAGCCGGGACTGGAGGGAGCATAGATGCATTGCACGATGGAGGACCTCGTCGCGGTGCGGGACGGCGAGGGATCGACCGGGGCCCGCCAGCATCTGGAGGACTGTGCCGCCTGCCGCGCCGAGCTGGACGCGCTCTACCAGCGGGTAGCGCAGCTCAAGGCGCTGCCGGCACTGCGCCCACCGCGGGATCGCTGGGATGTGGTACGGGCGGAGCTCGTCGCGACGCAGCGGCGGCGGCGGCGGTGGTGGGGCACGATGAGCCTGGCGGCCGCCGCGGCGGTGGCCGGATTGATTGTCTTCCGGCCGTGGAGCGGCGGCAACACGCTGCACGCCGAGTTGTCCCAGGCCAAGCAGCGGTGCTCCACGCTGGAGTCGGCGCTGCAGCAGTACGACGCCGACGGGCGGGTGGTGAGCGGGCGGTCCGCCGCCCTGGCGGCGCAGCTGGAGGACCGGATCGCCGCCGTCGACGGGCAGCTGTCCCAACTCAGCCCGGCCACGGGCGGAAGCCGCCCGCCGGAAGCGAAGCTGGTGGATCTCTGGAAACAGCGGGCGACCCTCATGCAGCAACTCTACCAGGTACGGGTCACCCGTGTCTCATACGTCGGGCTGTGACGCCCTGAAGGAGAAAGCCATGAATCGGAAGTGGATGCACTTGGCCGTGGCCGTCGCCGTCGCCCTACCGGCAGCGCTGGCCGCGCAGGGAACGCCACGACCGGCGCCTGCACCGCGGGCGCGGGCCCGGGCGTCAACACCCTTTGGGGTGTTCAGCTTCAGCGGCAATCGTGGGCGGATCGGTGTGATCGTGAACACCGCCGCCAACGCCGACTCGGACAAGATCGGCGCGCGGATCGACGGCGTCACACCGGGCGGCCCGGCCGCCAAGGCGGGGCTCAAGGCCGGGGACATCATCGCCAAGTTCAACGGCACGTCGCTCGCGGGCGTGCGCGCCGAGGACGAGGACGAGTCGGGGCCCGGCATGAAGCTCATCGAGCTCGCCCACGACCTAGACACCGGCGATACCGTGCAAGTCGAATACCGCCGCGGCGGCGACACTAGGAAAGCGACGCTGGTGGCTGAAGAGGTGAGCTACAGCAGCGAGTTCCGGATGCCGCCCACTCCAGAGCTCGTGTTCCCTCATGGGAACATGATGATCGAACCCGGGATGGGGGGGGGGGGCTTCGGGTTCTGCTTCGGGGGGGGCTGGTGCGACCTTAACCTCGTGCGCCTCAACCCGGATCTGGGCGAGTACTTCGGGACCACCGAGGGTCTGTTGGTGATCAAGGCACCGGCCGATTCGAGCCTACCGCTGAAGAGCGGCGATGTGATCCTCTCGATCGGCGGGCGCAAGCCGACCACCGTCGAGCACGCGATGCGGATCCTGCGCTCCTACGATGCGGGTGAGACGGTGTCCATCGAGATCATGCGCAAGCAGAAGCGCATGACGCTCTCCTGGAAAGTGCCGGCAGAATCGAGCCGGACCCGCATCTTCCCGCACACGCCCCGCCACAACGAGCGCGGCGAGCCGAGTATCTTCCGGATCGAGCCTAAGCTGCGGTACAAGACGCTTGCGAGGGCGATGGCGAAGGTGCGCGCCTTGCGGATCGCCGGCTGCCGGGAGATCTGACGAAGAAGGGGGCTCGGGGGCTAGTCCCTAGTCTAGCGCCCCGGCCCCATCAACATCGCGTTAGTCACCAGCCGCGCCGGGCCCCGCCAGAACGCCCGGAACAGCGGGTCGCCGAGGAACAGGACCACGTGGCCGTCGCCCTGGTTCTCCACCACGGCCCACGCCGTCCCCTTGAGCAGCCGCTCCGTGTTGTCCGGCCACGTGAATCCCGACAAGGTGAGCGAGTCCCCCGCCCCCCCCGTCGTGAACACCACGGGGTTGGCTCCCGCCCGAGACAGCTTCCAGAAGGTTGACCCTTCGAGGTAGACCGGCAGCTGGTCCTGCTCGTACCCGAAGGTGAGCCAGTGCGTCCGGTCGAGGGTGGCCCGGAAGATCGTGCCCGGGAGCATCTCGGGCTTGTCGCGCGAGGTGGCGGTGGGGGAGACGAGGGGCGGCGTGTCGCCCTTGGCCGTCGTGTCGGGCTTCGCGCTGTCGCCAACGGTGGCGATGGTCGAGAGCCCCACGTCCTTGTTCGCGGCGAACTCTCCCGCGCCCCCGAACCCGATCAGCACCCCGCCGGCCTTGACCCATGCCTTGAGCTTCGCGATCCCGCCGTCGCCCAGCTCGCGACGCATCCGGCCGGCGTTCCCGTCGGGCAGGAACAGCACATTGAAGCGGTCGAGATCGTCCATCGCACCGACGTTGCGCAGCGGCACCGGTACGAACGGGGCGCCCAGGTCGCGCGCCAGAAAGTGCCACAGCCAGCCGTAACTGGTCTCGGAGATGCCGTCCCCCACGCCAACGACGATCCTCGGCGCGTGCAGGCTCACGACGAGGTCGGACCCGGTGCCGACGTTGCCGCTGTCGGCCAAGGCGCTCTGGACCGCCGTCACGGGTACGCCGAGCGGGGGGGCAAGTGCGGCGAGGCGCTCAGCCAGCGTCGCCGGGTTGCGCTGTAGCCGGGCGATGAACGTGCCACGCGGCCAGTTGCGCCCATCGGCGCGCAGCGCCTGGGTGGCGACGGCGAGGTGGAAACCCTCGCGCAGCAGCGCCACCGCGAGCCGCGCGGCCCCCAGATTGTCGTCGGTAAACACGTATGCCGTGGCAGCCTTGCCAGGAGCGGGCGGGGGGGGGAGCACCGTGTCCGTGACCGGCGCGCCGCCGAGCGGCGCCGCGTCCTCAATCCAATAGGCCTCGAGGTTGAAGGTGTAGGGGAGCGACCAGGCGGTGATATCGTAGAAGCCGTAGTCCTCTTTGTCGGCGTCCTCGCCGCGACGGCGGTTGCGCTGGAACTTCGTGAGCTGCTCCTGCACGAAGCCGGGTTCCAAGGTGGCCCGCGGCTCGAGCATCGCCTTGGCGAGGCGGCGCTGGGGCTGGCCGAGGTCCACCACGTAGCTGCCGGCCGGGAAGGTGTGCCGGACTCCCCCTCCCCCCCCCCCTGCGGGACCACCCAGGTAGGCATGTGCCAGGGTCGCGGTCGCGGGCTGCGCCAGCCGCGTGACCTCGATGCCGTCGCGCAGCAGCAGGCCGACGACGTGGGCCGCCATCCGGGGATCGCTGCCGGGCAGCAGCACGACCCGCTTCATCCGATCGGTGGCGGCTTCGTCCATCGCCGAGCGGCGGAAGGCGTAGTAGTCCTGCAGTCGGGCCTGGCGGTTCTGCTCCGCGGTTTCGAGGGTGGCGAGGGACGCCACGAAATGGTGCGCGATCCCGTCGCGGAAGGTGCTGATCGTGCCGTCGTCGCGGCGGCGGGCGAGCTCCGGCCCGCCGTCCGTCTCGTAGGTCATCCCCGTCGAGCCCTGAAAGCTGGTCCACTCGTCCCAGTAGCCGACGTAGAAAAAGTCGAACACCCCGCGCACGAAGTACTGCCAGCCGTAGCGGTCGAACGCGGCGGCATTGCCGCGACCGAAGATGTCGAACCACCGGGTGGTCTGGGCAGGCAGGTTCAGGTTCACCGAAGGTGCGACGGGCGGGAAGAAGAACGTCTGCGTCGTTGAGTGGTGGTCCACGAACACCTGCGGGTGCCAGCGCAGGACACCGTCCATCATGGCTCGCACTTCGGGCTGGCTCTGCGCCAGGAGGTCGCGGTTCATGTCGAAGCGGAAGTGGCCGTAGCGCCCCGTGATGCTCCAGGGCTCGCGTTGCTCGAGGGCGGCGGGCTCATCCGCGCCGACGGCGACCGAGTTGTACCAGGCTGCAAAGCGCTCGTGGCCGTCCGGGTTGGCGGAGGGGTTCAGCACCAGCACCACGTGCTTGAGGACCTGTTGGGTGGCCGGCTCGTCGGAAGCGAGCAGCTGGTAGGCCACCTGCAGGCCCGCCTCGAAGCCGGCGGGCTCGTCGCCGTGGACTGAGTACTGGAACAGGGCGATGACGGGGTCCTTGGCGGCGATCTCCGCCGCGCGCGCCGGGGAGGTCTTGCGCGGATCGGTAAGCTCGGCGACCTCGGTGCGGATTTGGTCGAGCCGGGCGAGGTTCGCGGGGTCGGAGATGATCAAGGCGCGGATCGGCCGGTGCTCGGGAGTCTCGCCCCACCGCTCGATGCGCACCCGCTCGGACGAGGTGACGAGCAGCGTGTCCAGGTAGCGCTGCATGACGGCGTACATCGTCTGCTGGGCGCCGGCCGGGTACCCGGTCACCACCTCGGGACGGGGCACTGCGGGCCGATAGGGCCCGCGGGCGTAGAAATCGAATTCCTGGGCGGCGGCGCCGGCGGCGCCGGCGGTGGTGGCGGCGGCCCATACGAGGAGCGCGCCGAGCGAGCACAGAGTGCGCATGGGTTCCAGGGAAAGGGGTGGGAAAAGGTAACGTGTCATGGTCAATTTGGCCTCCCAAGCTCAAGCCCGCGCGCATGTTAGCGACGACATATTGACACGATATATCGTACAATAGTATCTTGACGTTACATCGCATAAGGAGTCAGGATGCATCGCAATTGGGAAGGGTTCGCCTTCGGTTTCGGCCCGCGCGGTTGGGCCTGGGGCGGCCGCGGACCCCGGCGCCGGCAGTGGTTCGAGGCGGGCGACATGAAGTACGTGATCCTCAAGCTGCTGCGCGACAAGCCGCGCCACGGCTATGAGGTGATGAAGGAGTTGGAAGAGCGGATGCACGGCTGCTACTCGCCCTCGCCCGGCACGGTGTATCCCACGCTGCAGTGGCTCGAGGACGAGGGGCTAGTGCGCGCCAGCGACGTGGACGGCAAGAAGGTCTACGAGATCACTGAGGCGGGCCGCACGTTCCTCGAAGAGCACAAGGATGTGGTCGACGACATCTTCGACCGGGTCAAGTCGGCCGTCGACGACTGGTTCGGCGGCTCGATGGCCGATATCAATCGCGCCGTCGGCGTGCTCGTGCGCAAGGTCTACCGGACGGGGTGGCGGGCGCGCGACGAAGCGGCCCGCAAGCGGTTGACCGAGATCCTATCGCGCGCGGCGGAAGAGATCGACGCGGTGGTGCAGGGATGAGCACGCTCGACAGGGTGTCCGGCATTCGCGCTTCCGATGCCGAGCGCGATCAGGTGGCGCAAATCCTTCAGGCCGCGGTGGCCGAGGGACGCCTCTCCCCCGAAGAGGGGGGCGAGCGGCTGGCCGCCGCTGCAACGGCGCGTCTGCGTGAAGAGCTGGCCCGGCTGATTACGGACCTGCCGGGGGGCGAGCGCCGGCTGCGCGAGGAATCGCCGTTGGGCCGCGCGGCGCCCCGGCTCGGCCTGGTCTTTCGCGTCGCCAGGTTCGCCGTCGTCGCGGCACTGCTCGTCATGCTCTGGGGTCTCTCGGGAGCGCGGTTCTTCTGGCCAATCTGGCCGCTCGCCTTCATGGCGCTCGGACTCATCGCGCATGCGCGACGCGCTCGCTGGGCCCCCCCCCTCCCCTGGCGCGGGTCGTGGCGGGTCGCGCCGCGGCGATAGGTCAGCGGCTCGGACCTGCCGGCGCCGGCACCAACAGCAGGTCCTGGAAGTCGAAGCTGAAGTCGGTCGCGGGCGAGACCGCCGCCATCTTGACCTGGTCGATGCTGCCGTCGGGCTTCAGGGCGAAGGTCACGTACGCGTCGGCCCGCAGCTCGCGGTTCCTCCAGCGGGCGATGAACGTGTCGTATTGGTAGTGCTCGAGGTCGCCGGTGAGATCCGGGGTGTGCGTGAACCGCAGCACCAGCTTCCCGCCCTCGAGCGCGATCGTGACGTCCCCGTACCAGGCGTCGCGGTAGGTGCCGGCGTACCTCTCCAGCGGTAGCGAGGGGTGGGACGTCGAGTCCCGCCGCGTGACGGCGGCCCGTTCCTGGGCTGCGGTGATCGAATCCCCGCGCGCCTTGAGCCTGGCAAAGGTGCTGATCCAGTCCGTCGGCGGTGCGCCCAGGTAATGGTCGAGCACTCGCCAGGTAATCGCTTCGAACGCCTCGACCGACTCCTGATTGGTCAAGACGGCGATGCCCAGCCGCTGGTCGGGCACGAGGGTCAGGCGCGACACGAAACCCGGCAGGCCACCGGTGTGCGAGACGATCTTCCAGCCGCGGTAATCCCGCAGCCCGAAGCCGAGGGCATAGCCAGCGAAGTTGGTGCGCAGTGCGGCCAGCTCGGGAGGCGGATTGCCGACGCGAAACGGCGTCACGACCGACCAGAGCTCCCGGGTGGTGCGGGGTGTGAAGAGCTGCGAACCGTCGCCCAGCCGGCCCGAATCGAGCTGCACCATCATCCACTTCGCGATGTCCGCGGCACCCGCGTTGATCCCCCCTGCGGGGTTGACGTTGTCGCTCGTGAACGGAGCGACGGGCCGCACGTGGCCATCGATGGGCGCGTGCGGGGTCGCCACATCGCCGCCGCCGGCCGCCGCCGAGTGCCGCACGCTGCTGCCGGTCATCCCGACCTTGCCCAGAATGCGGGACGAGACGAAGTCCTCCCACGTCTGGCCTGACACCGCCTCGATCACTTCACCGGCGACGCTGTAGAGCACGTTGTCGTAGGCGTAGGCGCTGCGGAAGCTGGTGGCCGGCTTGATGTAGCGCAGCCGCCGCGCGACCTCCTTGCGGTCGTAGGTGGACGACGGCCACCACAGCAGGTCGCCCGCGCCGAGGCCCAGGCCGCTGCGGTGCACGAGCAGGTCCCGGATGGTGAGCTCCCGCGTGACGAAGGGATCGTACATCTGGAACCACGGTAGGTAGTTCACGACCGGCGCGTCCCATTGGAGCTTGCCCTCTTCCACCAGGATGCCGATGGCCGTCGCCGTGAAGGCTTTGGTGTTCGACGCTATGCCGAACAAGGTGCGCTCGTCCACGCGGGCCGAGTCGCCGAGGCGGCGCACGCCGTAGCCTTTCGCCAGCACGACCTTGCCGTCCTTGACCACCGCGATCGCGAGTCCCGGTACCTCGAACTGTTTCATGGTGCGGGCGACGTAGGCGTCGAAGTCGCGGGGGAGGGAAATCGCCGCCTGAGCGGAGAGACCAGCCGCCATGACCGAGAGGAGGGTCCCGGCCGCTGTCCACGTCGCATGAAGCCGTCGCATTGGTGGTGGACTCCTAGGGACGATGTTCCGGTTGCTCAGAGCAAAGAGCTCCGAGCGCGGCAGTGAAGCTGCCCGCTCCTAGCGGCTGGTTCAAGGACGATTTCAGCGGTCTAGGTGTTTCCTTGATGTCGCCATGATGTCTGTAACGATCGGCTGTTGTATCACAACTATTGACACAAACACCGAGGCCCATATTGTTCACCAAGGCTGGTACAAATGTCCCTCCCGGCAACCAGGGTCTTCCCATGTTCCGTCGCAAACCAGGCTCGGGTGGTCACAACTTCACGGATCGTGTCCGCAGGGTTTTGCAAATGGCCCGAGAAGAATCGGCGCGCCTGCACCACGAGTACGTCGGCACGGAGCACATTCTCCTTGGGCTGATCCGGGACGGTGGAGGCGTCGCTCTCGCCGTGCTGACGAACCTTGGGGCCGACCCGGGTCTGCTCCGGCGCAGGATCGAAGAGACCGTAGAGAGGGGTCGTGCGGAGCCACAGGCAGGCGCAGAGCTCCCCTACACGTCGCGCGCCAAGCTCGTGTTGGAGCTCGCGATGAGCGAGGCGCGCGAGCTCAACCACCCATTCGTAGGGACCGAGCACCTGTTGCTCGGCTTGCTGCGGGAGGAGAAAGGCGCGGCGCGGGTCCTGGTCGCTGCGGGTGTGACGCTCGAGCAGGCCCGCGCGGAGACACTGCGGCTGCTGGGGGAGGGGGAAGGGGAGCCTCCGACGACGCCGTTCCTCGTACGCATCGATGATGCATCCGACCGATCCATCTACGAGCAGATCGTGGCACAGGTGCAGGAAGCCGTCGCGACGGGAACGCTGCGACCCGGAGAGCGGCTGCCGCCGGTACGTCAGCTCGCCGACCAACTCGACATCGCACCCGGCACGGTCGCCCGGGCCTATGGGGCGCTGGAGCGGTTGGGCGTTGTCGTCACCGACGGGGCCCGCGGAACGCGGGTGGCGGACCGGTCGGGCTCACGGTCGCGACAGAAGGCTCGTCCGGAGTCTCTAGTCGGATTGCTGCGTCCGGTGGCCGTCGCAGCCTACCACCTCGGCGCGACAGCCGAAGAGCTGCGGGGTGCGTTGGAGGAGGCAATGCGGGACATCTTCGGGGGCGGGGACACGACTCCGATGAGCGCTGCCTGAGTCGCGGGTATCCGGTCCGCGGTGCGACGTTTTGCTTCTCTGGCGCGCCGAGCGTAAGCTTAAACTGCGGGCGGCACACACCTCGAGCGACCATGCCGATCACCGCCAAACTGTCCCGCAAGTTCTACGACAAGCTCGGCGACGACGGCGCTGACGGTGGTGGGATTGCTCAAGCTCTAGCCGGCCGCCCCCGCAGCTCCTTCAGCGCCCGGGTCACGTACACCCGCGTCATCTGCTTGCGCCAGGACAGATCGAAGTCGGTGTTGTCCAGCGGCTTCGCCGGCCGGTATGCCTCTTCGGCCGCCGCGGCGATCGCCTCGTCGGACAGCGCCGTCCCTTTGAGGACCGCCCCCGCCGCCGGGATCTCCTGCGGCCAACTCGCGACGCCGCCGAGCACGATGCGAGCCTCCGATACTCTTCTCGTTTCTCGTTTCCCGCTTCCCGTTTCCCATCGCACCCAGGCCGCCACGCCGAGCACGGGGAAATCGAACGAGCCGCGGCGCCGCAGCTTGTGGTAGACCGCGTGCCAGCCGTCCGGCGCGGGGAGGCACACTTCAGCCAGGATTTCGTCGGGCTGCTTGGTAAGGTAGTTGATCCCGTCGTTGTGATAGAACCGCCCTGCCGGCACGACGCGCTCGCCTTGGGGCCCCACAAGCAGGAACTCGGCGCCGAGCGCGACCATGACCGGGGCGACGTCCGACGAGCTCACCGCCCAGCAACGCGGGCTACTCGGCGCCACCCAGCAGATCGCGCCGTCTTTCTTCATGCAGAAGTCGATCGCCTTGCGCCACTCGTAGTTCTGGTTGTAGTAGTTGCAGCGGGTGTCGAGACAGAGGTTGCCGCCGAGGGTCCCCATGTTGCGGAGCAGGGGAGTGCTGACCAGCTCGGCGGCGTGGGCGAGCGCTGAATAATTGCGACGGAATGACGGAAGGACGGAAAGCTGAGTCAGTGTGAGGCCCGGGCCCACCGCGGTCATCCCCTTTCCGTCATTCCGTCCTTCCGTCGCCTTGAGCTCCGGGATCCCCATCAACGAGATAACGGTTCTCGGCTCTTGGTGCCGCCGCTTCATGTTCGGGTACAGGTCCGTACCGCCCGCGACGTACATCCCGTCCGCGCCGGCGTCGGCCTTCATGGCCAGCGCTTCGCGGAGGGTCTTGGGCTGGAAGTAGCGGAACGACGGGAGTCGCAGCATCAGTGCCGGCGCTCCCCAGTGGCGACGGTGGCCTTCTGCCCGATGGCCTTTCCGTCCCCCCCTTCCCACGGCGGCGGCACCCGCGTCGGCTCCGGCCAGGGAATGTCGGGGAAGGTGCTCGGCCCGAACCGCGGCTCCTCCCCCTTGGCTTTCCGCTTCAGCGCTTTCAGCACCTTCTCGGGGGTGACCGGGATCTCGTCCACCCGCACGCCGACGGCGTCGTACACGGCGTTGGCCACCGCCGGCATCACCGGTAGCAGGGGCCCTTGGCCGACTTCCTTCGCGCCGAAAGGACCGCTGGGGTCGGGGTCCTCGATCAGGTAGGTGACCACGTCGCACATCTCGAGGGTGGTCGGGCTCTTATACTCGAGCAGGCTTGGGAATTTATGCACCGTGTTCCGGTTGCCGCGGTAGGCCATCTCCTCCATCAGGGCCTCGCCCAGGCCCATGTAGACCGAGCCCTCGACCTGGCCCATCACCGCCGCCGCATTGATCGAGCGGCCTACGTCGTGGGCGATCCAGATGCGCGGCACGATCACGATGCCGGTCTCTTGATCCACGTCCACTTCGGCGACCGCCGCGGTGTAGGAGTAGGCGGGGGACGGACCGACGCCGGCGCCGCGGTAGCGGCCCGCGCTCTGGGGCGGGGTGTAGGAGCCGACGGTGCCGACGGTGCCTTGCGCCGCCTCGGCGAGCTGCACCGCCGCGGCGAAGGCGAGGCCGCGCTCGGGGTCCTCGGCGTCGAACACCCGCCGATCGGCGAAGACCACTCGCTCGACCGGGATCTCGAGTTTGCGCGCCGCGTGCGACGCTAGAATCTCGCGCGCCCGCTCGGCCGCCTGTAGCGCGGCGTTGCCGCTCATCAGAGTCACGCGGGAGGAGTAGCTCCCCAGGTCCACCGGCGTGAGGTCGGTGTCGGCGGTCACGACGGCGATATCGAACGGATCGATCCCCAGCACCTCGGCCACGATGTAGGCGAGAATCGAGTCGGAGCCCTGCCCGATCTCGGTCGAGCCGCAGAAGACCGTCACGCCGCCGCCGCGATCGCATTTCAGCTGCACGCCCGAATGCGGCATGTTGTTCCAGTAGATCGGCAGGCCGGCCCCGCTGATGTAGCTGGAGCATGCGAGCCCCACCCCTTGGCCGAGCGGGAGCTTCCGGAACTTCTGCTTCCATCCAGAGCCCTCGACCACTTTGCGGATGCAGGCGCCGAGGCCCATCGAGCCGATGCGCAGGTAGTTCGCGGTGAGCGAGTTGGGCGGCACGAGGTGCTGGAGCCGCAGCTCGGCCGGATCGATGCTCAGCTGCTCGGCGATCTTGTCGAGATGGACCTCGAGCGCGTAGCGCGGCTGCGGGGTGCCGTGCCCGCGCTTCGGGCCGCACGGCGGCTTGTTCGTGAACGCTCGGGCGCCTTGAAACTTGTAGCGCGGCACCGGATAGGTGACGGTCTGGAGCGCCCCCGTGTAGTACGTGCTCGCGACGCCGTAAGAGCCGTAGCCGCCGCCGTCGAGCAGCGACTTGAAGTGCATCCCCGTGATCGCGCCATTCCTTTTCACACCGGTCTTCACCCACATCAGCGTCGGGTGGCGGCCGCGGTGGCAGTAGAACACCTCTTCGCGGGTGAGCGTGATCTTCACGGGTCGCCCGGTCAGGATGGCGAGCTTCGCGACCACGATCTCGTGGCTGAAGGGGTCGCTCTTGCCGCCGAACCCGCCCCCGTTGGGCGTGGCGATCACGCGGATTTTCGCGGGCGGCAGCTCCAGCACCTTGGCGAGCGCGCGGTGGACGTAGTGCGGGGTCTGGGTCGCGCTCCACAGCGTCACCTTGCCATCCGGCGGGGGCGCCCAGTCCGCGAGAGCGGCGTGCTGCTCCATCGGCAGGTGCGTGCTGCCCTCGAAGAAGAAGAGGTCCTCGCGCACCAGGTCCGCCTCCGCGAAGCCTTCTTCCACGTCGCCGAACTCGAGGTCGATGAGCTTGTGCAGGTTGCCGTAGTCGCCGTAGTCGTGGATCCGCGGCTCGGGGTGAGCCACCGCCTCCTCGGCCGAGGAGATGGCCTTCAAGGGCTCGTACGTGACGGCGATCAGGTCGAGCGCCTCGGTCGCGATCTCCTCGCTCACCGCGGCGACGGCAGCGACCGGGTCGCCGACGAAGCGCACCTTGTCGTGGGCAAGCGCGTGCTCGTCCTGGCTCACCGGGAGAATGCCGAAGGGGATGGGCAGATCCTTCCCTGTGAGCACGGCCTTCACCCCGCCGAGGGCGAGCGCCTTGGTGGTGTCGACGGAGACGATGCGGGCGTGCGCGTGCGGGCTGCGGAGCAGCTTGGAGTACAGCATGCGCGGCAGGAAGAGGTCGTCGGCGAACTTGGTGACACCGGTGACCTTCGCGGTGGCGTCGAGTTTGCGATGGGCCTTGCCGACGACCCGCAGCTTAGCGCCGGCCATACACGCTCTCGTCCGCCGGCGCCGCGGCCTCCCCCCGCATCCGTGCGGCCGCCAGCTCGACCGCCTCGTAGATCTTGATGTAGCCGGTGCAGCGGCAGAGGTTGCCGGCCAGCGCCTGCTTGATCTCGTCGCGCGTCGGCGTGCGGTTCCCCGCGAGCAGCGCCTCGGCGGTGAGCAGGAACGCCGGCGTGCAGTAGCCGCACTGCGCCGCGCCAAGCTCGGCGAACGCTTCCTGCAGCGGGTGCAGGCGTCCACCCGCGGCCATGCCCTCGACCGTTTTGACGCGGCGGCCCGAACAGGCCAGGCCGAGCGCGAGACAGGAGAGCACCGGCTGGTCGTCCAGCAACACGGCGCAGGTGCCGCACTCGCCCAGCTCACACCCGTGCTTGGTGCCCGTAAGGCCGCAGTCCTCCCGCAGGACCTCGAGCAGCGTCTTGTGCGGCGCGAACGCGACCTCAGTCAGCTCACCGTTCAGCTCGAACGCGATGGTGACCTTGGGATCGGTCATGAATGGAAACCTAATCTTGCCGGGGAGGGGATGCGACGGCAGCTTTCGGCTCCCACTCAGCTACGAGGACGCAATGACGCAGGCGGTCGGGCGGTCAGGCGGTCTGGCGGTCGTTCTGGCGGCGTTCCTTCTGACCGCCGGACCACCCGTGCGCCTGACCGCCCAGGCTGGAGTCACCAAGCCGCGTGTTGCAGCCGTCGACTACCGCGCCCGCGCCCTCGCCTTGCTCAAGACCGTGCCGTTGATCGACGGGCACAACGACATCCCCGACGCGATCCGCGAGCGCGGCGGCCTCGACTCGGTGGACTTCAGCGTGCCGCAGCCGAAGCTGATGACGGACCTCCCCAGGATCCGCGCGGGCGAAATGGGCGGGCAGTTCTGGGCCGCCTATGTGCCGGTGACGACGATGGACTCCGGGCCCCACCCGGCCGTGTACGCTCTCGAGCAGATCGACCTGATCCATCGGCTCTGCGCCAAGTACTCGCGCAGCATGGCGATGGCTTATACCGCGGCGGACGTGCAGCGCAATTTCGCCGCGGGCAAGTTCTCTTGCTTGATCGGCATCGAAGGCGGCCACGCGATCGAGAACTCGCTCGGCGCCCTGCGGATGTTCTACGACCTCGGCGTCCGCTATATCACGCTCACCCACTGGCGCAGCCTCGACTGGGCGGTGGCGTCGACCGACACGGCGCGCCGCGGACTCTCACCGTTCGGCAAGCAAGTGGTGCTTGAGATGAACCGGCTCGGGATGCTGGTCGATCTATCGCACGTGAACGACATGACGATGTCCGACGCGCTCCACACGTCGCGCGCCCCTGTGATGTTCTCGCACTCCTCGGCCCGCGCCCTCACCAACCACACGCGCGACGTGCCCGACTCGATTCTGAGACTCGTGCCGGCCAACGGGGGCGTGGTGATGGTGAACTTCAACCCGGGCTTCGTGTCCGAGGCGGTGCGGGCGTACGGTGACAGTGTGGGGGCTTGGGCGCGCGCCCTGCGCGCCTCCGGAGCGGACTCCGCGACGCGCGCCGACTCGCTGAAGGCATGGATGACCCGGGGCCCCAAGGCGACCGCGCAGCAGGTCGCCGACCACATCCAGCACATCCGGGACATTGCCGGGATCGACCACGTCGGACTGGGCTCCGACTTCGACGGGATCACCGAGGTGCCGGCTGGCCTCGAAGACGTGTCGAAGTTCCCCGATCTGATCGCGGAGCTACTGCGACGCGGTTGGACGGATCTGGACGTCAAGAAAGTGGCGGGGCAGAACTGCCTCCGGGTCATGCGAGCCGTGGAGCGCGTCGCGGCGGAGCTGAGGGCCGAGCGCTAGCGCCGTTCCAACTTAATGGGACTAGGCATGCTTCGCTCATCGAGTTGAATCCTCGTCCGCACGAGTGTCACCGGACTCGGGGAAATGGTTGGAACGGCGCTAGCCGAGCAGCCGACTCCGGTGCCATATTGACGACAGCCGCCTTCGCAGGAGGTCGAGAATCATGAGGCGACCCGTGCAGGCATTGATCGTCCAGGGCGTGACGGGGGGGATCCTGGCGGGGCTGGTGGTGGCGCTCTGGTTCTTGGTGGTGGACCTTTTCGTCGGCCATCCGTTCCGCACCCCGACGCTGCTCGCGGGCGTGCTGCTCCACCGCGAGTTCCCTCAGGCGACGTTCCGCCTCGTTGCCACGTATTCGGTGCTCCACTTCGGCGTCTTCGCGCTGCTGGGAGTGGCGATGGCCTGGGTGAGCGCGGCGTTCGCCGCACCGCCCCGGCTGCTGCTCAGCGTGGTATTCGGCCTGGTGCTCCAGGAAGTCGTGTTTTACATGGGGCTCCTCCTGTCCGGCGCGCCGCACCTCGATGTCGTCCCGTGGCCGCATGTGTTCGGGGCCAACATCGCCTCGGGGCTCGTCCTCATGAGCTACTTGCACCGGGCGGAGCGGGACCCGCGGCCGTTCGGGCTGGCCGCGCTGCAGCAGCGTCCGGTGGTGATGAAGGGACTCGTCACCGGGCTCGTCGGCGCGGTCGTCGTCGCGGCGTGGTTTTTCGTCCGCGACCTCGTCGCTGGCGCGCCGCTGCACACCCCTGCCGCGCTGGGCTCAGCGCTGCTGCTCGGCGCCGCGGGGCCGGCCGACGTGTCGGTCAGTCTTGGGTTGGTGGCGACTTACACGGTGGTCCACTTCGCCGCGTTCGTCGTGGCCGGCGTCGCGCTGGTCGCGCTCGCGGAGCACGTCGAGCGGGTCCCCGCCATGGCGTTCCTCGTGGTGCTTGCGTTCATCGTGCTCGAGGCGTTGGTCGTCGCCACACTGGCGGTCGGAGCAGAATGGGTGCTGGGGACGATCGGCTGGTGGTCGGTGGCGGTCGGGAACCTCCTCGCCGTGCTCGCGATGGGCTGGCAGGTGTGGCGCACCCATCCCACCCTGCAGCGTCGGCTGCTCCACGAGCCGATGCATGTTCGCGTGTAGCCCGCCGCTAAGAGCAGCGCTCTGCCCCCAGCGTGAGCCCGCGCCGCGGTGGGAGGACCGCACGACTTGACGCGTGCGGCCGCTTTGAGCCAGTCCGCTAGGGCTTCGTCGCCATGTCGCGGACCTGGTCGAGAAGTGCCTCGGTGTCGAACGGCTTCGCGACAAAATGCGCGCCGAGTCGGCGCACCCGCTCGGACGCGGCCTCGGCCCCGTGGGCGCTCAGCAAGATCGCCGGCACGTCGCGCAACTCCGGCTGGCGGCGCACTTCCTCGAGGAAGGCCAGGCCGTCCATGCCTGCCATCTGGAGGTCGGTGATGATCAGGCTCGGTCGGCGGCTGCGCACGAATGCGAGGCCGGCGGCGGCGTCGCTCACTCCTAGGCACACGTAGCCGGCCCGGCGCAACATCTTAGTCAAGGCGTCACGCACCGCCGGGTCGTCCTCGACCAGCAGCACGACGGGTCGCCCCCTTCCCCTCCTCCCTCCGCCGGCCGACAGCAGCCGTCGAGCCGGACCGATCAGCTCTTGCGGGTCCGCCGGTACCCATTCCTCAGCGCCGTACTCGAGAGTCGCGGCGCTCACTTCCGCGTCGGACACGACCAGCACGGGGGTGTCGAACGTCGCTGTCCCCCGGCGGAGCCGCTGGACGAAGTCCAGCCCGTGCATGTCCGGCAGCTCCAGCGCTGCGAGGACGAGGTCCACAGGCTGTTGGTCCAAGCAGGCCAGCGCTTCACCACCGGTCGCGACCGGCGTGACGCGCCAGCCCTCGGCCGCCAGGCGCGCCGCGGCCAGGCGCCGCCAGTCCGAGTCGCCGTGCACGAGGAGCACCGTGGCTTCTACTGGCGTGGGCGCGGCGGTCGCGGCCGGTGGCTGGACGAGCTGCTGCGGCGAAGCCAGCGGCAAGCGGACGAAGAACCGTGCTCCGCTCCCGACCTCGCTCTCCGCCCACACAGCGCCGCCGAGCGCGTCGACGATGCGGTGGGTGATCGTGAGGCCGAGGCCCGCGCCGCCGTGCTCCCGCGTCGTCGAGCTGTCGAGCTGTGTGAACGGCTCGAAGATGACGCCGAGCTTGTCGGGCGGGATCCCCGGCCCCTGATCCGAGATGCGAGTTACGGCGCAGTCGTCCTCGCGCCACCACCGCACCTCCACCAGGCCGCCACGGGGCGAGAACTTGATCGCGTTCGCGAGGAGGTTGACGAACACCTGCAGCACGCGATCGCGCACGCCCAGCACGACCTGCGGCTCAGCGGACGGCCCGGTGGTGAGCGTCACCCCCTGTTCGTCGGCGAACGCCGCCACTGTCTCCAGCCCGGCCGCCACGCTGTCCTCGAGCGACACGGGCTCGAGCCGGAACTCCATGCGCCCAGCCTCGAGGCGCGAGAGGTCGAGGAGATCGTTCACCAACCGGATCAGGCGGTCGGCGTTGCGCAGGGCGATCTCGAGCAGCTCTCTCGGGGCGGCCTCCAGGGGTCCGCCGGCCCCGGCGAGCAACAGGGCCAACGACGTCTTCACCGACGTCATCGGGGTGCGGAGCTCGTGGCTGACCACGGAGACGAACTCGGACTTCGCGCGCTCGACCTCCACTTCGTGGGTCACGTCCCGGTACAGCACGATATGCCCGAGCAGCGCCCCGCCGCGGTCCCGCACGGGCGCCACCTCGCGCTGATAAACCGCCCGCCGGGGGAACGCGAGGTCCACGCGGTCGCGCAGCGTTGCCTCGCCCGCCAGGGCCTCCCCCTGAGCGGCGAGCGCAGCCGGATCGACGAAGGACCCCGCGAAGAAGCGGTGCAGGCTCTCCAGGCTCGCTCCGAGCACGGCCTCCCGGGGAATCCCCACCAGCTTGGCCATCTCGGCATTCGCGTAGGCGATCCGGCGATCGGGCCCGACCAGCATGATCGCGGCGTCACTGGCGTCGATCAGCGCCTCCAGCTGGTTCCGCTGGGCCTGCATGGCCGCGTGCTCCCGCGCCAGGGCCTCGCGCTGCTGCGCGATGGTGCTGAGCAGCTTGGAATAGTAGAGTGAGGTCTCGATCTGCCGGCCCAGGACGACCGCCCAATCGAGGTCGTCCTCCGTGTAATGACCCGCGTCTTCGTGCCCGAAATTCAGTGCGCCGATCACGCGGTCACCGACGTGCAACGGCACAATCATCGCCGAGACGCGCTTCCCTTCCTGCAGCAGGATGCCCTCAGTGCCCGGCAGCGAGTCCACGCGGATCGGTCGCCCCGTGCGGATCGCCTCGCCCGTCACGCCCTGCGCGACCGAGAACACCGCTTCCCCCGGGACGAACCCGCCGCGCGCCCGGTCGTACAGCGTGTGGACGTAGTAGTGCGTCGCCGCCTCGTCGATGAGCACTACGCTGGCCCGCCGGAAGTCGAGCACCCGCTGGACCTTCTGGATCGCGCCCTGGAAGATCTCGCGCATGTCCACGGCGGCGTGGATCAGGGACGAGAGCTCCCCCACGACCGCGAGGCGGGCTGCCGACGACCGGGCAGTGCCCGACTGCACGGTGGCGCGGTATTCACGTGCGGCGAGGTCGAGCTCCCCGATGGCCGCGGCGGCCACGCGCCACTCCTCAGGCGACGAGTCCCCGTGCTCCAGCCAGCTGCGCGCCAGGCCCTCGAGATCGCCCGCTACGTGCGCGAGCCCATCGGCGCCGAAACTCCCGGCCGTCCCGGTCAAAGAATGGGCGGCGCGGTACAGGGCCTCCGCGTCCTCGCGCTGGAAGCCGTGCTCCAGTCGCTCCAGCACCGCCCGCATCGTCTGGATCCGCTGCCCCAGCCCGGCCGCGAACTCGGCCCGGACTTCGCTGAGGGGATCGGCCGCGGTCACGGGCACAACTCGCGGAGCTGACGGGCCAGCTGATCCGGCTGGAACGGCTTGAACAGCACGCCGGCTGCCCCCGCCGCCGTGAGCTGGCGCTGATCGAGGTCGCGGCGGGCCGTCAGCAAAACGATGGGGACGCCGGCGGTCGCGGGTTCCGCCTTGAGGCGCCGGCACACCTCGTAGCCGTCCATCTCGGGCATCATCACGTCCACCAAGACCACGTTCGGAGCGGCGCTCCGGGCCAGCTCGATCCCCGCGGCGCCCGAGGCCGCCGTCACGACTTCCCACCCCGCCATGAACTCGAGCGTCTTGCGTACGAGCAAGAGGAGGTCGCGGTCGTCATCGATGATCAGAGCCCGGAAGGTGCCGGCCATAGGTCCTGGCTCCGCGCGTTGCGGTCGCCAATATTAGCGGGGCGCGGGACAAATATCGGACCGATGATTCCCAAAGTCTACATACTCGACGACGATCTGGTGCACGCCAAGCTCGTGGCCGCGAACCTCGGCCCGGGGCGGTTCCGGACCCAGGTGTTCGACCGCCCCGACGAGCTGCTGGCGCACCATGGCGAAGAACCGGCCGACGCGGTCATCACGGATCTCGTCATGCCAGACATGAACGGCGTCGAAGTGACGCGGCGGTTGCGCCTCGCCGACCGGCACCTGCCCGTCTTCGTGCTGACCGGGCACGCCGACCTCGCGACCGCCATCGAGGCGCTGAAGGCCGGCGCTACGGAGTACTTGACCAAACCGGTCAACATCGATGAGCTGACCACGCTCCTCAGCCGGGCGCTGGCAGAGCGCCCGCTGCTCGAAGCAGGGGACTCGCTCGAGCAGGCCCGCGGCAGGGAGTACTCGGTCCAAGCGATCCTCGGCCAACACCCGAAAGTCGAAGAGGTCCGCACGTTCGTGCGCCGCATGGCGGCGATCCCCCATCCAACGGTGCTCCTGCTCGGCGAGAGCGGCAGCGGCAAGAATCTCGCGGCTCGGGCGATCCACTACTCCAGCCCCCACTCCGCGGGGCGGTTCGTGGAGATCAACTGCTCGGCGCTTCCCGCCAACCTACTCGAGGCCGAACTGTTCGGATACAAGAAGGGTGCCTTCACCGACGCGCGGGAGGCCAAGCGTGGGCTGATCGAGGTGGCGGACGGGGGCACCTTGTTCCTCGACGAAATCGCCGACCTCGGCCCGGAGCTGCAAGCGAAGCTGCTCAACTTCCTGGAGAGCCGGCGGTTCCGCCGGCTCGGGGGCACCGATGAGATCGAGGTCGGGCTGCGCCTGATCACCGCCACGAACCGCGACCTGGAACACCAAGTGCAGGCAGGCCGGTTCCGGGCCGATCTCTATTACCGGATCACCGTCGCAGCCATGACCCTCCCGCCCCTGCGCGAGACCAAGAGCGACGTCCCGCTCCTGGCCGACCACTTTCGCGAAGCGTTTAACCGCGAATTCAAGAAGCGGGTCGAGTCCATCGACGCCGCGGCGCTCCAGGCGCTCCAGGCCTGGGACTGGCCGGGCAACGTGCGCGAGCTGCGCAATGTCATCGAGCGCGCCATGATCTTCAGCGACGGCCCGATCCTGAAACGCTCCGATTTGCCTTCGCTCGGTCGGGTCGGGCGCACCGCGCGGGCTGACGCGAGGGCGGTAGAGGGGGGGGAAGGGAACGCGTTCCACCTGCCCAAGGGCCTGTCGCTCGCCGACGCCGAGCGCGAATACATTCGCTCCACACTCCGAGAAACAAGCGGTAACATCCAGAAGGCGGCGGAGATCCTGGGCATCTCGCGCAAGAACCTCTGGGAGAAGCGCAAGAAGTATGGATTGCTCGAGATGGGCCCCGACCCCACAAGCCCGGCGTGATACCGCCGTGGTTACCGCACGGTAACCGAAGATCACGTAACCGGTTGCTAACTCGTTGGCCTAACTACGGCTGCATCCTAGAGCGGTGGGCACAGCGCTTGCGCTTGGTCCGGGTGACATGAAGACCCAGCTCTCGCTCAGCGCGGGCATCCTGCTCGCCTGCCTCGGCGTCGGGGCGACGGTGTGCCCCGCCCCCCTCGCCGCGCAGACGATTTCCTCGGCTGCCAATCAGACCTTCGTGGTGGGCGATCCGAGCACAGCGATGAGCCCGATCACCATCACAGCAACTTCCGGCGGCCAAATCAAGGCGAGCACCGACATCCGCGTGCGGATTCCGGCGGGCCTGAACATGACGTGGGACCCCACCTTCACGACCGCGACGATCACGGGCTCGGCCGCAGGCAAGGTCTCGACGAGCGTGAGCTATGCGAACGGCAACCTGGATCTCTTCATGAACGTCACCACGAACTTCGGGAATGGCGAGCAGATCACGGTCTCCGGGCTCAACTTCACGAACTTCACCGCCCCGTCCGCAGCGAGCCGCCTGGGGCTGATCACCGGCGGCCCCAGCGGCGCCGTCGTCGCAACCGACGCCCGCACCAAGACGATCGTGGCGAAGGTGTTCACCGTGACGGTGAGCCCGCACGCTGCGACCGCCAGCCAGCTGCCGAGCAACGGCGTCAACTACACGGCGGCCTTCACGGTGACGAACACCGGCAACGGCTTGACTAGCTACGATCTGCTGACGGCGAGGCGGCCCGGCACGGTGCTCACGACCGTCTCGATCGCCGGCCCGGGGATCACGCAGGGCGCCAACCCCGACAGTGCCCGCCTGACGAGCCTCGTGGCGGGCAGCTCCGCCATCGCCACTGTGACGTATGCCGTGGCCATGGCGGCGTCGGGAACGAAGGACACTCTCGTCTTCAAGGCCCGCGCGGTCGGGAGTCCGGCGACAGCGGACACCGGGAAGCTGACGCTCACCGTGGTGCGGCCGACCATGACGATCGCCAAGAGCGTGAGTCCCGGCGGCACCCAGCTGCCTGGCGCGAACCTGGCGTATACGGTCGCCATCAGCAACATCGGCAGCAGCAACGCCGCGAGCGTCGTGGTCGTGGATACGCTTCCCGCCGCGGTCCAGTTCCAGGTGGGCAGCGTCGTGAGCACGCTGCCCGCCGGTGTGTCGGTCGTGGTCGATTACTCGAACAACGGCGGCGCGACGTGGACGTACGTTCCGGCCAGCGGCGCGTGCAGCGCGCCGGCCGGCTACGACCGCTGCGTCAATCGCGTCCGCTGGCGCTTGCAGAACCCGCTCAGCTCCTCGGCTCCGAATAACACGGGCACGCTTCAGTTTGTCGCGCAGATCCGCTGAGCGGCACGGAAAGCCGGGCTTTCTCGTTACTCCCGACGTTACCGTTCAGTAACGCGCGGCGCTCTCCCCCCCCTCCCCTAGACGTCGTAACTCGCTCATCCACAATCCATTAGCACCATCGGCCTGAACCGGCATAGGACCTGCCATCTCGCGCTGGCGAAAGGAGCAGGTCGCTAATGGTACTTCGCTGCCCCCGGTGTTCGGCGCTCAAGTTCTTCGGCCGCACGCAGGTCCTGGGCGAGCTCGTGGTGTGCCCGCAATGCGAAACGGTCTTCCGGTGGGGTGACGCCCACACCGGCGAGTCTGACGCAGCCGGCACCACGCTCGACCCGCGGGACGCGGGCCGGTCCGACGCAAAGCGAGCCAAACAATGACTCACAAGAGAACTCACAAGGAGATGGCACCCATGAAACTGCTGCGATTGCTGTCGATCGGGCTGATGAGCGCCGCGCTGGTCGCGCCGCGAGTGGTGGCCGCGCACGCGCAGGTCCCCCCCCCCAAGCCGCTCGTGATCACCGCCCACAACATGACGGTGGCAACAGCCGGCGGGCAGGACACTCGCGCCGTGGCGCGCCCCGGCGATGTGATCCGCTACGCCCTGGTGTTCACGAACGTCACGGCCGGCCCCGTGAAGAACATCCAATTCGTCGACCCGATCCCCAAGGGGATGATCTACGTGCCCGGCTCGGCCGCGGCGGATCACCCCGCGCGGATCGAATACTCGATCGACGGCGGCAAGAGCTATTCGGCTCAGCCGACGATCCAGGTGGTCGAAGAGGGCCGAAAGGTGGAGAAGCCTGCGCCGCGTCAGCTGTACACGCACGTCCGTTGGACGGTGCTGGGATCCTTGGCGCCGCAAGCGCGGGTGATGGCGGAGTTTCGCACCCAGGTCAGTGAAGCCCCAGGCGACGCGAAGTAGCCCGCGGCCGCTGAAACGAACCTTGAGGAGGAATCACAGATGCTCGGGAACCTGAAGTGGACAGAGAGCCTCGTCCTTGCCGCGGTCGCCCTGGTGGTCGCCGCCGGCGGGGCGCTGGCGCAGACGCCGGAAGGCACGGTCATCACGAATACGGCGACCGCGACCTACACCGACGCGAATAGCAACCCCTACACGGCGGTCAGCGGCTCGGTCTCGGTGACGGTTGGCTTCAAGGCCGGCGTGAGCGTGACCGCCAACACTCCAACGCCGAGCTCCGCGTCGCCCAGTACGGCGGATACGATGACGTTCACAGTGATGAACGCGGGGAACGGCACGGACAGCATGACGATCTCCGAGAACATCTCCGTCGCGGGGGTGATCACGGTGACGGGGTACCGCTACGGGGCCACGACCTATGGCACGCTGGCGGCCTTGAACACGGCGCTGGCGACCGTGGGCATCGCCCAGGGCGGCTCGATCACGCTCAAGATCGTCTATAACGTGGCGAGCGGGCAAGGTGGCGTGAGCACGATCTACACGCTCACCGCCAATTCGCGACGCACGCCGGCGGCTTCGGGCAGCGCCTTCAGCACCATCACGCCGGCGACGGTGTACGGCGTGGCGACGTCGCCCCACGGGGGCCAAAACGTGCAGCGCCTCCCGGGGAGCGGCTATTCGTTCACGTTCAGCATCGGGAACAACGGGAACGGGAACGACAACATCGACCTCATCGCCACGAGCCCGGGCTCGCCGGTCATCACGATCGTTTCGGTGAACGGGGCCGCGGGAGACAGCGCGCGCATCTCGTTGGCGCCCGCGGCGTCGCAGGCGGTCACCGTCGTCTACAACGTGGCGAACGTGGCAGGCGGCTCGACGGACACGCTGTATCTGCGCGCCCGGTCGGTGGGGCAGCCGGCGACGTTCGACGACGGCTTCATGGACCTGACGGTCATCAAGCCGAACCTGACGCTCGCGAAGGCGGCGTTCTTGGACGACGGGGTCACTCCCGTCGCCGGAAGCGTCGTCCCCGGGCAGGTCATCCGCTACCGGTTCACCGTGACCAATAACGGGGGCACGTCTGCGTCCAGCGTGCAGGTGACCGACGCGCTGCCGGCGCAAGTGACCTACGTCTCGACGAGCTCGAGCACCGGTTGGAGCATCGTGGTGAGCGGGCAGAACGTGACCGGGAATTACACGGGCACGGGCGGCGTTCTGGCGGCGAGCGCCAGCGCCACGTTCGAGCTGCGGGTCAGCATCAACTAACGGACGACGGCCCATGCGACTCGGGACCCGGACAGTGGAGAGGGGGCGGTGCGCCCGCCGCGGCCGTGCGGCCGCGCGCTGGGCCGCCGCCTTCCTCTTTGCTTTCGGGCTGCGTGCCGCACCGGCGCTGGAAGCCCAAGGAACGCAAGCGGGGACCCAGGTCTCCAACTGGGCGACCCTGTCCTTCACCTTGGCTGGGACGGGATACACCCTGGCCTCCGACACGGTGGCGCTCCTGGTCGGGCAGGTGGCCGGGGTGACGCTGCAGCCGCCGCGAGCCACCAGCGGAGCCCCGGGCGCAACCGCTGTCTTCGCGCACACGCTCACCAACGCCGGGAACGGAGCCGATTCGTTCACCGTGGTCGCCGTCTCCGCCCGCGGATGGCCGGTCACGCAGTATCGCGACTGGAACGGTAACGGCATCCTGGACGCCGGCGACTCCCTGCTCACGGGGCCGGTCCCGCTGGCCTACGGCGGAGCCGCCTCCCTGCTCGTGCGGGTCGCGGTGCCGGGCGGCGCCAGCGTGGGCGTGAGCGACACGATCACGGTGACCGCCACCAGCCGGTTCAACGCCGCGGTGAGCAGCTCGGTGCCGGATCGGCTCGACGTCGTAGCGGCGGGCGCGGTCACGATCGGGCTCACCAAGCAGGTGGACCGCCTGACGGCGGTCACGGGCGACGTGCTCACCTATACCCTCGACTACGCCGCCGCCGGCAGCGGGACGGACTCCAGCGCCACGCTCGCGGACAGTATCCCCGCGGGTGTGTCCTACGTCGCCGGATCGATGCGCTGGAACGGTACTCCATTGACCGACGCCACGGGTGACGATGCCGGCTCCCTCGTCGCTGCGGGAAAGGGCGTGGTGGTCGTGACCCTGGGGGTCGTGGCCGGCGGCACGGGGGGCACGGTGACGTTCCAGGCCAAGGTCGATTCGGGGCCGGCGCGCACCGTGACGAACCGCGGCCACGCGACTTACGTGCGGGCGGGAACCTCTGACACGGCCTTTTCCAACGCCGTGCAGACGAACGTCCTCGTCCCGGCGCTCACCCTGACTAAGGCGCTCGTGGGCCCGCCGCAGGCGCCGGTCGGACAGCAGGTCCAATTCACGCTGCGCTACGGCGACGCCGCCGGCGCCGCCCCGGTGTCCAATGTCGTCCTCACCGACACGCTTCCGGCAGGCCTGAATTACGTGAGCGCTGCGCCGGCCCCGTCCACGGTGGGACCGGTGTTGAGCTGGGCGCTGGGCAACCTCGCGCCGGGGGATACCGGGGTCATCAATCTCGTGCTGCAGGTGAGCGGCACGGTGCGGGATACGGTGTGGGCGACCAACGTCGCCACGCTGACTGGGACGAACGCCACCGCGCAGAGCGCTAGCGCCGCCCAGCTGGCGCTTATCGGACCGCCCACCGCGGCGCTGGGACTCGACCTGACAGCCGAGGCGTTGGAGGTCGGCATCGGCGAGGTGATTCCCTACACCGAGGTCGTGCACAATGCCGGCATCGTGCCGATCTCCGACATCCGGATCGACAACACGCTGCCCACAGGTGGCAGCTACGCGCGCGGGTCCGCAGTCGGCGCGGATTCCGTGCAGGTGGCTGGGAATCACTTGATTCTCGTGACGATGGCGCCGCTCGCACCCGGGGCGACGCGGACGCTGCATTACGTGGTGGCGCTCGCCTCCGCGCCGGGGCCCGTGGCCGAGGTCCGGGCGATCGCCAGCGCGCGCGCCGGCGCCCTTCAGCCCGTCTCGCCGCAGGCCGTGGCCTGGGTGCAGGTGCGGCGCGCCTGGCCGATGGACACCAGAGCGGTGATCGGGAAGGTGTGGGTCGATCGGGAGGGCAGTGAGGTGCAACGGCCGACGGACGGCGGCCTGGCAGGCATCGACATCTGGACCGAGGATGGCCAGGTCGTCACGACCGACTCCACCGGCAAGTTCTCGTTCACGAACCTGCGGCCGGGTCGGCACGCGTTCCGGCTTGACCCGCAGTCGCTCTCCCAGGACTACCGACTGGTGAGCGACGACATTCAGATCGTCGAGGCCTCCGGCTGGACGACTCCGCGGGTGGACTTCCGCGTCGTCCCGCTCGCGCCGCGCCGCGCCGAAGGGCGCCAACCCGTCCCAGGACGCCAACCCGCTCAAGGGCACCAACCCCCTGAGGGGCGCCAGCCCAGCGAAGGCGGCCGACCCGTGGAGTTCAAGTTCGTGGCGGTACCGGTGCCGCAGGCGCGCGATTCCGCCGTGCTCTCGTTCAGCCCCGAGCCTCGTCTCGTCGGCAGCCGGCGTGCGGTCGTGCGGTACGAAGTGACCGTCCGGCAGCCGCTCGCGGCGCCGTTGGACGCCCTGGTAGGGTTCACCCCGGTCGCCGATTCGGCCATCGTGTACCGCGACGGCACGGTGTTCACGCGCTACGACTGGATCGACAACGAGGCGATCCCGATCCCACCCGCGCGCCCGGGCGCCGAGATTCGCATCGTCGCGTGGTCGTCGGAGCGGCGCGACTCGGCCACTATGTGGCTGCATGTGGGCCGGACGGTGTCGGTAGTTCGCGGGGGGGGGGGGGGGGGGGGGGGGGGGGCGTCGACGCGCCCGAGCTGCCGCCTGCCCCGCCCGCCCCATCCACTCCCCCTCCGGCGCCGATCGCCGCCGGAGTGCCGGCCGACACGATCCGGACGACGGCGGCCGAGACCGTGGTCGTCGCCCCCGCCCGGACGGCCGTTGAGCGGACGGCGGAGGGCAGGGCGTCACTGGTGCGTGGTCCCGGCGTCGAGATCTTCGCTCCCGTCGACGGCACCGTGCTCCGGGCCGATCGCGTGTACGTAGGCGTTAAGGGGGAGCCGGGCGCGAGGGTCGTGCTGTACGACGGCACGGCGCCGATCGACAGCGCGTCGGTGCGGATCGACGGCGTCCTCGACTTCATCGCCGTTCCGCTGGCCCGCGGCCCGCATCGCCTGCGGGCGCGGATCAAGAACTCGTGGGGCAGCGAGCGCTGGGACAGCATCGCCGTGCACGTGACGGGCCTCCCGGCCAGGTTCGCGGTGAGCGCGAGCCGCCTCACGCTGATGGCGGATGGGCACACGGTGGCCGCCACGAAAGCGCGGGTGCTGGACGCCTGGGGCGTTCCGGTCGTGCAGCCGGCGTACGTGACCGTGAGCGCGAACGGCGCGGAGCCGGTGGGGGCGGATGCGGACGCGTCCTCGGTAGGGCTGCAACAGCTTACAGACTCCGCCGGCTGGCTGGTCGTGAGCCTGCGGCCGGGCCGGGAGGTGCGGCGCGGCGTGCTCGAGCTCAAGTCGGGCGACGCCCGGGCCACGGTGCCGCTCGAGATCTTCCCCGAGGTGCGTCCGCTCACGGTCACCGGCGTGGGGATGGTGGGCGCGGGGGCGAGCCCCGACGCGTACGGCGCACTGACCGCGCGCGGCCGGCTCGATGCCCGGACGTCGCTCACGCTCGGGGTGGACTCCCGCCGGCTGAACGACGGACAGGGTGCCTTCGGCCGCAGCGCCGATCCGTTGGCGGAGGCCCAGTACCCGATCCTCGGGGATGCGAGCCAGCTCCAGACCCGCACGGCCTCGCAGAACTGGGTCTCGGCCCGGCTCGAGCACGGCTTCGACTGGGCGGCGTTCGGCGATCTCTCCACCACGGACTTCGCGAGCGGCCTGCGCCTCGCGCAATACCGGCGGGCCGTGACGGGGCTCGCCGCCCACGTCACCACCGGCGCGGTCACCTGGAGTGGCTTCGGCAGCCTGACGTCCCAGGCACTGCGACAGCTGCAGCTCCGCGGCGCGGGCATCTCCGGCCCCTATCAGCTCGCCGCCGACATGCTGCCGGGGACGGAGAACCTGCGCGTCGAGACGCGGGACCTCCAGAACGCCGAGCGCGCCGTGGCCACGCAGTCTCTGACTCGGTTCGTGGATTACCAGATCGACTACACCGCCGGCGTCGTCCTCTTCAAGCAGCCGATTCCCGCTGCCGACGCGTACGGCAACCCGGTGTTCATCGTCGCCACCTTCGAGGCAGCCACCGGCGGCGAGCAGCGGCTCGTGGCGGGTGCCCGGGCGGCGCTGGACGCGCGGCCGCTCGTCGGCGCAGGGCTCGTGGACTCGCTCCGCATCGGCATCACCGCCGTGAACGCCGAGCAGGCGATCACCAGCTACCGCCTGGTCGGTGGTGACGTGCGGGTGCTGCGGTTCGGCGCCCTGGACGTGGGCGCAGAGGTCGCCTACGCGGAGCAGGGCGATTCCACCGGCGTCGCCGCCTCGGTGAAAGCCAGCTACAGCCTGTTCAACGGGGCGGTGAACATCGGGGCCGGCTATATGCGCATCGGCCGCGAGTTCACGAACCCGTCCAACGTAGCGCTCCAACCCGGCGTGACCGAGGAAAACCTGAAAGGCGGGTTCCGGCTCGGCGGGACCGAGTTGCGGGCCGAGCACGCCCGCCAGGACTTCGAGCTGCTGGGCGTCGGCCGCGAGCACACGCGCGTCGGCATCGTGCAAACCTTCGGCCCCGCCTTGCAGGTGGATGCGGGCGTGGCGAATGATCAGGTGTCGGGGACCAGTACCGCGTCCAGCGAGGTGACGGCGGGCGAGCTGAAAGCGAAGTGGGTGGCGTCCCCGCAGCTGCAGTTCTGGACCGAAGCCCGGCGCCACTTCCGCCTCGCCGGCCCGGATATCTCACCGGAGGTCTGGGGCTTCGGCGGGACGTATCAGATCGCACCCGCCGTGGCGCTCGAGGCGAGCCAGCGCGCGGTCTCGCGCCCAGACAGCCAGGGCCACTACTCGATCTCGAGCCTCGGCCTGCGCACGGACCTGGGGCGCGGGACGCAGGCGTGGGGCAGCTATGAGCTGATCGGTGGTGCCAGCGGCGCCAACAACGCGGCCGTCGTTGGGCTCCGCAACCGGATGCAGCTCGCGCCGGGCCTCGCGGTGAACGTGCTGTTCGAGCGGCGCGTGGGCGTGGGTCGCGCCGCGATCGCGGATCCCGTGCGCGCGCTGCCGTTCCTCCAGACCGAGGGCGACTACTGGTCGGCGGGTGCCGGCCTGGAGCTGCTGCCGCAAGGCGCACCGTATCGGCTGAGCGCCCGGGGCGAGTACAAGGACGGCGCACTCCAATCCACCCGGCTCGCCACTGTGGCAGGCGATGTGGCCTTCGACGCATCGCTCGCCCTGCTGTCGCGGCAAGAGTTCTCGCAGGAGGCCCGGCCCGGCGCCCCGCTGTCCCGCCGGCTGTCGAGCCTGTGGGGTCTCGCGTTCCGGCCCGCGCACACCGACCGGCTGAACATGCTCGCGAAGCTTCAGTGGACGGACGCGCGCAATCCGTTGGGGGCCGGGGTGCTGGTGTCGCAGGGCGCCGAGCGCAAGCTGATCGGTGCGGCCGAGGTGATCTGGACGCCGGTCCCGACGCTCGAAATCGGCACCCGCTATGCGGTGCGTCGCACGCAAGCCGATGGCGTCTACTCCGACGGTACCCCCCGGACGCTCACGGCCTGGGCCGACTACGTCGGCAGCCGCGTGAACGTCGCGCTGAGTCCCTGGCTGAGCGTGCGCACCGACGCCCGGCTGGTAACGGAGCGGACGAGCGGCGCCACGGCGTGGGACGGAGCACCCGCCCTGGCCTTCCGGCCGGTGAATGGGCTCGAAGTCGCGACCGGGTATCGGTTCGGCAACCTGAACGATCCGGACTTCTCCGTGCGCGGCGGGCACGGCGTGTTCGTGACGCTGTCGGCGGCGCTCACCGAGAAGCTCTTCCCGACCGCGGCGGAGTTCTGGCACCGGCGCTTCTGAGCCGACCCACGCTGCAGCGTCGGCCGCTCTACGAGCCGATGCAGGTTCGCGTGTAGCCCGGCTGCTACAGGCGGCGCTCCGCCCCCAGCGTGAGCCCGCGCCGTGACAGCACCGGTCGCGATCTCACTACGCTCACCTCCATCCGGATCGTGACGCCCTTCCCGGCGTTGACACGGACACCCGCCGCCCCGGTGAGCGTCTGGAGCGAGCGTACCTGCTGCGAAGGGGCGACGCCCACCAGATAGCTCTCCCGGCCAGCCCCGGCGGAGATCAACCAGCCAGCGCGGCGGACGAGGGGCGCGGCGGCCCGGACGTAGAACGCGGCGTCGGTGCGCCGCGAGGGGTTGCGCGACACGAACACCCGCAGGTCCCAGGCTATGGACTGGGTCTCGAGTGCGAAGTGGGGGATCACGAAGTCCACAGGTCCCACCACGTAGTTCCAGCGGCGGTAGCTGAGCCCGAGGGAGGCGCGACGCGCGACGAGCGCCGTAGCGTCCGCCTCCCACGAGTTCTTGGGCATGAACTCCGGCCGCGCGGCAGTCCCCGCTTCCACGGTGATCCACCAGCGCGGGATCGGGTGGAGGACGCCGCCCACGCGCGCGGTTCCGTCCTGCGCACCGAAACGGCCCGTCAGCTCCCCGGCGACCCACGCAGCGTGTCCCTGGGGAGGCGCGAAGGTGACCTGCGCGCCGGCCGTGGTCCAGTTCTGGCTGCCGGTAACGCCCTCGTAGGAGCCCCAGGTCGCAACGCGCACAGTTTGGGCGCCCAGGCGGCTGGCTGGCAGGGTGACCAGGACGAACGCGGCCGCGACGATGCGAGCGCTCATGAGGTGGCGAATCCCTTGCGCGTCATCTCGCCCCACACCCGGCGTTGCGTGCGTAGGGTGAAGAACGCCCGCAGCCGCCACCAGACGGTGCGCTGGCGGTAGCCGAGGGTTTCGAGCACGGCGTACAGGAGCAGGCGTGCGAGATCGCCGGGGCGCCGGTAGCGTCGGAAGCTCACCTCTTCGAGAACGACCGCCCAGAGCGAAAGCAGCATTCCGTAGCCCCATGCCACGAGCACGAAGAGCAGAGCGAACGACATGTTGATCACCCCGAACGCCGCGCCCAGCCCGGTGATCACGTAGCCGAGCACCTCCACGACCGGCGCGAGCATCTCACCGAGGGTGTAGAACGGCACGGCGAGGAGTCCCACGCGGCCGTAGCGTGGGTTGAAGAGCATGCCCTTGTACTCCCACATCGCGGCGATGAGCCCGCGGTGCCAACGCTCGCGCTGGCGGCCCAGGACCAGTCCTGTTTCGGGGACCTCCGTCCAGGCCACGGGATCGGGGATGAACGGTATCTCGTAGCGGACCTTCTCGCGCCGCAGATGACGGTGCAGGCGCACGACGAGGTCCAGGTCCTCCACGACGCTCGTTGTGTGGTACCCGCCGACGGCGATGAGGTATTCCTTGCGGAACAGTCCGAAGGCGCCGGAGATGACGAGGCTACCGCCGAGGCGGTTCCAGCCGAGGCGGCCGAACAGGAAGGCGCGCAGGTACTCGACCACTTGGATGCCGGGGAGGAAGCGACGAGGGACACGGGCGTCGGTCACGCGGCCGTCCTGGACGGTGCAGCTGTTGGCGACGCGCACGGTCCCGCCGACTGCGGCGATCCGCCGGCCGAGAAGGAATGGACGCGTGAGCCGGAGCAGCGCATCGGGCTCGATGAGCGTGTCGGCGTCCGCGGCGATGACGAGGGGGAAGCGGCTGGCGTTGATGGCGGCATTGAGCGAATCCGCCTTGCCGCCGTTCTCCTTGTCGATGACCAGCAGCCGGGTGCGGGTGCGCGACCGGTACACGCCGCGCAGCGCCTGGGTCGAAATCGTCTCGGGGTACGTGCGCGGCACTTCGTACAGGTCGAACGCGTGCCGCAGTCGCTCCAGGGTGTCGTCCTTCGAGCCGTCGTTCACGACAACGACTTCGAAGGTCCGATATTCGAGCGTGAGAATCGCCGTGACGCTCGCCTCGATGGTGGCGCTCTCGTTGTAGGCCGGGACGAGGATCGTGATCGGCGGCAGGGCGTCGCTCTGCATCAGGCGCTGGAAGTCCTCGTCCTCGGCCAGACGGGTTTGCTCCCAGATCTCCGGGATCGACAACACCAGCAGGAGGGCGTAGATGGTGTTGAGTGCCAGAAAGTAGGCCAGGATGATGACGTCGCTCGCCTGAATCAGGTGGCTCACGCGGCGTACTCCGACAGGGCCTGCAGTGAGAGCCCGAGGACCAGCCCTGCCATGTCACGGGCCTCCGCGTGCGGGCCCACTTCGGCCTCGAGCAACGCGTTCCGGCCGCCTGCGCCGAAGCGCGTGAGGGCGAGGGCCGCGCGCAACCGCACCCACCACTCGGTGTCGCGAAGCGCCTCTCGCAGAGCGGGGAGGGTGCTTGGATCGGCGATCATGCCGAGCGAGCGGGCGGCTTGAGCACGCACCGGCCACGCCTCGTCCTGGACGAGGAAGCCGAGCGCAGCGACCGACTCGGCGTGCGGGAACTTGCCGAGGGCGCGGGCCACCTGGGTTCGGACCTCCGCCTCCGGATGGGTGGCGAGCGTCGTGAACGGCTCCCGCAGCACCGGCTCCTCCAGTCGCCCGGCGAACTCGACGATGCGGGGGAGCCGGGGGTCGCCCTGCCGCCGAAACAGGTGCTGCAGATGTCGCAGGACGGCCGGGCGCGCGCGCTTGAGCACGCTTGCGTAGTAGGCCTGGACGGTGGGGCCGAGGAACGGCAGCTGGTCCAGCGCCGCGGCCACCAAGACGGGGCTGTCGACCCGCTCGAGCGTCGTCGCGGCGGCGAGCTCCACGGCGGGGTGCGGGTCGCGCAGCAGCTGCCGCACGCGGCCGATGTCGCGCGGCGTGGCCGCGACCGAGAGGAAGCGGGCACAGTCCAACCGCTTCCACCAGCGGGCCGAGCGGCTGTTGGCGCGCACTGCCCTCGCCCACCACTGGCTCTCGAGCCCCCGCGACAGCTCCTGCCACCGCTCGCTCGCAACGCGGGCGGACCAGGTGACGAGCGCGTCGATCGCGATCGGCACCGGCAGCCGCGCCAACGCTCGGAGGACCTCGTCCTGGCTTGCCTGGCCCAGCGCCCACCGCTGCATGACCGCGTCGAGCTCGATCTGACGCGGGTTGACCTTGGCGCGCCGGCGCAGCCGGATCCAGCGATTCAGAATGATGAGGATGACCAGCGCGACGAACAGCATGCCCTGGGCGATGGCGACGATGAGGAGAAACTGACGGCTCGTCACCTCCCCACCCAACGCTTGATCTTCTCGAGCGCGACGCGCAGGCTGATCGGCTTCACGAGGTAATCGAGCGCACCCGCCTCGAGGCCCCGCAGCTGCTCCTCCTCGGTTCCATGCACCGTTGTGAAGACCACGCGGTACGTCCCGGGCCGCTCCCGCTGGAGAGCGGCGAAGATCGAGTACCCGTCGAGCGCGGGGAGATCGACGTCCAGCAGCAGCAGGGGGTGAGTTCCCTGGGCGTCGAGCGCGATCAGCTCGCGCAGCGCCTCGCGCCCGTTGCGGTACGCCACGAACCGGTACCCACGGGTGCGGAGCCCGTACGCGAGCAGCTCGGCGAGCGCCGCGTCGTCTTCCACGAAGATCACCTCTGGCACGTCGCTCGCAACCGCCGGCGCATCGGCGACGGGTGCCTCAGCCGCGGGCAGCGGCGCAGCCGGCGGGGAGCTTGGCGCCGGTTCGGGCCTTGCCGAGACGGCCTGCGGCTCTACCGTCGGGGCTGCCACCGCGGGTGGCTCCGCGGCGGGCGGCGGGGCGGGCGGCGGCTCGGGTTCGGGCGTGGCTGGCACCACCGCGGCGACGGGCTTGACTGACGGAGCGCGCGGTGCCGGTTCGGGCCCTGCCGGAACGGCTTCCGGCTCCACCGCCGGGGCTGCGGCCTCGGGCGGTACCACCACAGGCGGAGCGGTGAGCGGCGGCTCGGGCTCTGCCGCGGCTGGCGGCACCTCGGCGACCGGCTCGATTGGCTGGGCGGCCAGCACGGGTTCGACGTGGGCGGCCGCAGGGGGTTCCGCTGCGGCCTCGGGTGAGAGGATCCACGGCAGCTCTGTGGTGGCAGGCGTCGGTGCCCGGGGGGGTGGGGGGCGGGTAGGCTCTGCCTTGGGCTTCGGGCGCGAAGGAGCGGGGGCTGGCGAGCTCGGCACCTGCGGCCGTGCCGGCGGACGAACGCTGCGCGACGCGGGCCGAGGCGGTTGGGTCGGCTTCGCAGCGGCCGCTTGCGACGGGCGAGGTGGGGGACCGACCCCTAACTTCCGCGGTGCCGCGGCCGCTGGCGGACGGGGGGGAGGTTGGGAGGGGGAGGGGGGGGAGGGGACGTGGAGTCCGAGCATCTCGGCGAGCCGCGCGACGAACCAGCGAGCGAGCGAGCCGCGGTCGACATCCCGGTCGTCCGCGTGGGCGACCCAGTCCTTGGCGGTGACTTCCATGCCGGCCGCGAGGCGGGAGGCGTCCATGAAGCCGTACGAGCCGGCGGAGCCGTGGATCTTGTGGGCCTCCCGCTGCAGCACCTCGAGCGCCTCGCGATCGTTCGCCGCGGCGGCGAGGCGCTCGACAATCGCGGCGAGCACGCCCAGCGCGGCCCGCATCCCCGCGAGGTACTCCTCCCGGAGGCCCGGGGGCAGCTCGCCCGTGTCGAAAGGGTCGCTCACGCGCCTAAGATGGGGAATGGGGCCGCCGAAATGCCATAGCGCACCAGGGCGCCGCTTCCCCCGGAGCCACCGACGGGGTATCCTGGCGCGATGCCCGCCGGTTCCCCCGCCGACGCGGTCGGCCAGTGCTTCACCTGCTGGTGGATGCGCTCGACCACGACGCGGCGCGGATCCACCTTCTTCCGTTGCGCCCGCGCCGAGACCGACGCCCGGTTCGTGCGGTACCCGACGCTGCCGGTGCGGAACTGCCCCGGCTACGAGGTTGCGATGCTATTCGTGGTGTTGATGCATTACACCCAGCCGCTGGACGCCGTGAACGCGGTGCGCGCCGAACACCTCCGCCACCTAGAGGCGTGTGCGGCGCGCGGCCTGATCCACGCGTGGGCGCGACGGGAGCCACCGACCGGGGGGCTGTTCATCGCGACGGCGCCCGACCGCGCCGCGCTGGAGGCCGTGGTGGCCGAGGACCCGTATGTCCGGGCGGGAGTCGCGACGCCTGAGATCGTGGAAGTTCCACCCCAGAACGTGCGGGGGGCGCTGCGCACGTAAGGGAGCTCGCGGTTATTTCGTGAAGACCCCAATCCCGTAGTAGCAGGGGTTGGTCGCACAGCTCGCCATGACGACCTTCACCTGGTACTGCCCGGTGACCCTGGGAGTGACCTTGACGATTGGCCAGTCATCGGTGCCGACGTCGGCATCGATCTCGTCACCGTCGGGGTCGAACAACCGCAGGTCGATGTCCCGGCAGTCGTCGTCGCACACGCCGAGGAACGAATAGCTCGTGCCGGGGTGCAGGGTGATGGTGAGATACTCGGTTTCGTGGTTGGCGAGCTTGCCCTGGTAGACGTCGCCCGTCAACTGATAGTCCCGATCCGTCAAGAACTGACTGTGCTGGCGGACTTGGCTCCGCACCGTCCGCTCCCACTGGTTTTGCGCGCGCGCCGCGCCCGGTGCGAGCAGCGCCGCGCCGACGAGGCATGCGAGAACAGTCCGACTCATAGATACGCTCCCGTTTTGGTGGTGCCTGCAACCGCAGTGCGGGCCGTGACTCGCGAATTCCGTGCCGGACGGTAGGGCCGGTTCTATGTGACGCGCGCACAGCCAGTTAGAGTGGCGGC
This sequence comes from Gemmatimonadota bacterium, assembly GCA_003223415.1. Taxonomy (GTDB): domain Bacteria; phylum Gemmatimonadota; class Gemmatimonadetes; order Gemmatimonadales; family GWC2-71-9; genus 13-1-40CM-70-15. Next base: position 52,958 of record QHUY01000015.1, on the reverse strand, counting down.
GCGTCGGACCAATGCAATCGACCTACTTGCAATGTGCCAGCGCAGTCCCCACTTTGGGGCGCGCCCGTTCCCTCATCCCGAGGCACACGTGGTCGAGACGCGTGCGCTAGAGCGCGCCAAGTCGTTCTTCTTCCGTCACTTCGAGCAGATCTTCGTCCTCCTCTTAGTCGCCTCCCTGCTCGGCATCCACTACCTGGTCGAGCAGAAGCTGGCGTTCCTGAGCTTCTACTACCTGGCGACGATTCTCGCGGGCTCTTACGGTGGACGCCGCTTGGCCGTGATGTCGGGCGTGTTCATCGTCGTCCTGGTCTTTTTTTTCCAGGCGATTGTCGGTCTGGACATGCTCCCCGGTTTCTACGAGGACGCCTTGCTCACGCTGGTCCCGTGGGCCGGCTTTCTCATCCTCACCGGGTACGTGGTCGGGCGGCTCGCCGAGGAACGGCAGCAGCAGCTCAACGACGTGAAGAACGCGTATCTGGCGACGCTGGAGCTGCTCACGTTCCACATCGAGTCGACGGAGCGGCACCAGCAAGGGCACAGCCACCGGGTGTCCGTCGTGGCGACGGCGATCGCGCGCGAGCGGAAACTGACGGAGGAGGAGGTCGAGAACCTGCGCGTGGCCGCCCTGCTACGGGGGGGGGGGGGGGGGGGGGGGGGGGCGGTGCCGGTGGCGGTGGCGATGCGCGGTGCCGCGCAGATTATCGGCGAGTACGGCCACTACTACGAGATCGTGGGCGAGGATTGGGACATCGAGGCGCTTCCGATCCCTGAAACGGTGCGCATCCTGGCGGTTGCCGACGCGTTCGAGACGCTGCAGATGGCGACGCCGGTGCGGGCCGCGTTTCCCCAATGGAGCGCGCTGGAGGAAGTGGAGAAAGGGGCGGGAAAGACGTTCGACCGCGAGGCGGTCCGGGCATTGCGGGTGGTGGCGGGGCGGCCGGAGGTCACGGCCGCCCAGGAGCTGCGCGTCGTCTGATTAGGAGGGCGGGAGTAGGCCGGGCTCTTTGCGGCCGCTCGCGACGCCGCCGGCGACCCCCACGCCGAAGGCGATGGCCGTCCCCAGGGTGATCACGGGCAGGGCCGTGATGGGGAGCGCGACGGCGGTTGCCACCGCTCCCGCGATCCATGGCGCGGCCGGCTTCTGGATGGCGTCGACGTAGCGCAGCCGCCGCCGCACGAACCCCCGCGTGAAGACGAAACCGCCGCCGAGTGCGGCGGCGCCGACCAGCAGTCCGATGATCATAGACGCTCCTCTCAGACCTCCATACGGAACTTGCGGGGTCGGCGTTTCGGGCGCAAATCAGTGCCCATGCTCGTTGCCTCCCGCGTCGTCCGCGTCGCCGCGCTGCAGGCGGCGCCCGCCCTGCTCGATCTTCCAGCGTCGCTCGACCGGCTCGAGGAGTGGACGCGCCGCGCCGCGAAGGATGAAGCGCGCCTGGTCGCGGTCGGCGAGACCTGGCTGACCGGCTATCCTGAATGGCTCGACGAGTCGCCCGGGGCGGCGCTATGGGGACACGCGGGCGCCAAGGCGGTGTTCGAGCGGCTGGCCCTGAACAGCGTCGAGGTACCCGGCCCGGCAGCCGAACGGCTCGCGAAGCTCGCGCGGGGGCTCAAGGTCACGCTGGTGGTCGGCGTGCACGAGCGCGCGGGGCGCACGCTGTACAACACGCAGCTCACCTACGGGCCGGACGGCACGCTTGCCCGGCGCCACCGCAAGCTGATGCCCACCTACCACGAGCGTCTGATCTGGGGCCAGGGTGCGGGCGACTCGCTGGCGGCGGTCCCGGTGGACGGGGCCAGGGTGGGCGGCTTGATCTGTTGGGAGCACTGGATGCCGCTCGCGCGCCAGGCGATGCACGACTCGGGCGAGGAGATCCACGTCGCCGCCTGGCCGGGCGTGCAGGAGATGCACCAGGTCGCCTCGCGCGGCTACGCGTTCGAGGGGCGCTGCTTCGTGCTGGCTGTGGGGAGCATCCTGCGGTGGAAGGACATGCCGCCCGAGCTGCCGCCTGTCCCCGAGAAGGCGAAGGATCCCGACGCCTTCATGATCCGCGGCGGCAGCGCGATCATCGCGCCCGACGGGCGCTATCTGGCGGGTCCGGTCTTCGACGAGGAAACGGTGGTGGTTGCCGACTGCGACCTGGCGGAGATCACCCGCGAATCGCTGACGCTCGACGTGAGCGGCCACTACAGCCGGCCGGACGTGTTCGAGTTCCGAGTCCGGCCGCGGCGGCCGGCCGACGGCTGATAGACTCCGCTACCACCGGATCGCCGCGCTTCCCCACGTGAACCCTGAGCCGAACGCCGTGAGGACGAGGAGCTCGCCGCGCCGCAGGCGGCCTTCGGCCAGCGCCTCGTCCAGCGCGATGGGGATCGAGGCCGCGGTGGTGTTGCCGTACTTCTGGATGTTCACGTACACCTGATCGTCGCGCAGGCCGACCGTCTTCTGCACCATCTCGAGAATGCGCAGATTCGCCTGGTGCGGCACCAGCAGCCGGATGTCGGCCGGGGTGAGCCCGTTGGCCTCGAGCGCGACGGCGATCGACTCCGGCATCTTCACCGACGCGAACTTGAAGACCTCGCGACCCTCCATGACCGCCCGGTGCAAGCCGCGCTCCAGCATCTGCACGCTCACGTAGGGGTCGTGGGCCAGACCGGGGCCGTCCACCCACAGCTTCTCGGCGTGCCGGCCGTCGGCGAAGATGTGCGTCGACAGCACCCCGCGTTTCCCATCGGTCGTCGGACCGAGGATCACGGCCCCCGCGCCGTCGCCGAACAGCACCGCCGTGTCGCGACCGCGCGTCGTCTTGTCGAGCCCGCGCGAGTGCACTTCGGCGCCCACGAGCAGAATGCGTTGGTACTGGCCCGTCCGGATCCAGGCATCGTGCACTGGTTGCGGACGTCGACGGCCGGAATGTCGGTGATGCCGAGGTCGCGTTGCAGGAACACGCCGTTGCCGGGCTCGAAGTGATCGGGGGTGCAGGTGCAGTAGACGATGCAGTCGAGGTCGGCGGGGGTGAGGTCCGCCTTGGCCAGCGCTTTCAGCGAGGCTTCCTTCGCCAGGCTGGCGCCCGTGTCGCCGTTCGCCACCCAGTACCGCGTCTGGATGCCGCTGCGCTGGACGATCCACTCGTCCGAGGTGTCCATCATCCGCGCGAGATCGTCGTTGCTGACGACGCGGGCCGGCACGTGGAAGCCGGTGGCGATGAACTCGGTGCGGGGCATCAGGGCCTTTCGGACGAGTCGGATTCCGCCGGACCGCGGTTGCGGGATCGGGGGAACGGGAGAAGATTTCGCCCCGGCACCGCCAAAGCAAGGGAGTCATGGATCTCGCGATCACCCGCCCGCAGTTCGACGCCATCGGCCGCGCCCAGCACCTCCCGGACGTCCTCAAGGCGGTGCTCGATCGCGCGAAGATGTCGGGCGACGGCGTCGTGCTCCACCTCACGTACGAGGAGGCGACCGCCCTCCAGGAGCTGTGCGCCTGGAACGTCCATATGGACGCGGCGGGCAACGTGACGGCGGGCTCGCGGATCTACGACGAGCTCGTGCGCGCCATTCTCACACATCCCGAATACTGACAGACGGTCGGACGGTCGGACCGAAAGGCGAAACATGAATCGTACGTCGGTGTGGACGGCGCTCGTCGCCATACCCCTTTCCCTATTCCCCATTCCCCACCTCTCGGCGCAGAAGCGGGCCATCACCTTCGATGACCTCATCGCGCTGAAGACCGTGAACGATCCTCAGCTCTCGCCCGACGGCAAGTGGGTGGCCTACGCCGTCACCACGAATTCGCTGCAGGACAATCGCGGCGTCGCGCGCATCTGGCTGGCGGAGGTCGCCACCGGGCAGAGCCGCCAAGTCACGCAAGGCCCAGGCTCGGACCGCTCGCCGCGCTGGTCGCCCGACGGCCAGACGCTGGCGTTCCTCTCGACCCGCCAGAACGGCTCGCAGATCTGGGTGCTGAGCCTGGCCGGCGGCGAGGCGCGCCGCGTGAGCAGCCTGCCTGATGGAGTCGGCGAGCTGTACTGGCTGCCCGACGGCAGGGGGGGGGGGTTCCTGGCCGTGAGCGACATCAAATGGCCGGCCGACCAGGAGATCGACAAGCGGAACGGGGACTTCCCCACCGAAGCGCGGCTGTGGACGGGCCTGTTCTGGCGCCACTGGGACGACTGGCGCGCCGGCCACCGCCAGCACGTGTTCCGGGTGGACCTGTCGAGCGGGCAGGCCACCGACCTCACGCTCGTGGACCACGACGTGCCCACCATCGCGACGAGCGGCGACGGGGACGTGGCGGTCGCGCCGGACGGCAAGGAGATCGCGCTCGCCTTCCATGGCGACTCGACCGTGGCCGACAACACGAACGTGGACGTGTACCTGATGGGGCCGGACGGCGGTGGGTCGCGCGCGTTCACGACCGGCAAAGGCGCCGACAATACGCCGCGCTTCTCCCCGGACGGGAAGTGGCTCTCGTGGCTGTCCATGGAGCGGGCGGGGTTTGAGGCGGACCGGCAGCGCCTGATGCTCGCCGGTCGGTCGGACGGTCGGACCGTCGGACAACCCGTGGAGGCGACCGCTGGGTGGACGCTCTCGGTGAGCGCCTACACGTGGTGTCCCGATTCGAAGTGCGTCTATGCGGTCATCGAGGAGCGCGGGAGGGATAACGTTTACCGAATTGACGTTCCATCCTTCCATCGTTCCGTCGCCGTCTCGGGCGGCGGCCTCAACACCAACGTCAACGTCGGGCCCGACGGCAAGACGCTCGTGTATCTGCACCAGAGCGACATCCAACCACCCGAGGTGTGGGCCAACGGGAAGCCGCTCTCACATGTGAACGACCAGGCGCTCGCGGCGCTCGACCTGCCGCCCCTGGAAGCGTACGGCTTCGTCGGCGCGCTCGGCGACTCGGTGTTCGGCTGGCTCCAGAAGCCACCCGGGTTCGACCCGGCCAAGCATTATCCGGTGATCTACCTGATCCACGGCGGGCCGCAGGGCGCGTGGGCCGACTACTGGGGGAGCCGCTGGAACTATCAGCTGTTCGCATCGCGCGGCTACATCGTCGCGGCGGTGAACTTTCACGGCTCGACCGGCTACGGCCAGAAGTTCACCGACGCCATCTCGCAACACTGGGGAGACTATCCTTACGCAGACTTGATGAGGGGGCTGGACGTGGTGGCGCGGCTCCCCTACGTGGACTCGACGCGCCTGGGCGCGGCGGGCGCCTCGTACGGGGGCTATATGATCTACTGGATCGCGGGCCACACCAACCGATTCAAGGTGCTCGTGGCCCACGACGGCGTGTTCAACCCGGTGAGCATGTTCGGCACGACGGAGGAGCTGTGGTTCGTGAGCTGGGAGTACGGCGGCACCCCCTACGCCAACCGCCCGCTGTACGAGAAATGGTCGCCGCTCGATTTCGTGAGCAACTGGAAGACCCCCATGCTGATCGTCCACTCGCAGCTCGACTACCGGGTCGACCTGTCGGAAGGCTACCAGGCGTTCACGGCGCTGAAGACACTGGGCGTGCCGGCCAAATTTCTGTATTTTCCGGACGAGGGGCACTGGGTGCTGCGGCCTCGCAACCGACGCCTCTGGTGGGGCGTCGTGTTGGATTGGATTGATCAATACCTGAAGAAATGATGCGCGAGCGCTTCCTCACTACACTCACCCGCAGCGCCGCGCTCGCCGCCGCGCTGGGCGTGGTGCTCTACCTGGTGCTGCCGCGGCAGGTAGGCGGCTGGTGGGCGTTCCTCGACGCCTTCTCGCTGGCCTTCTGCTTCACGTTCCTCGGCCACTACGTCGAAGTGATCCTGCTGATGATCCCCGACATCCAAGTGGGTTTGGGGCGCGTGGTGCGACTCGCGGGGTGGTTCGGCGGCGGCGTGTGGGTCTACGAGATCGGTCGGCGGCTGTGGCTGCTCTACGGGCGCAGCACCCTCGACTTGCCCCCGCTCGTATTGGGGGGGGTGTTCTTCGTGGTCCTCGAGCTCGTCGTGCACGCGATGCTGCGGGCGCAAGGCAAACCCAACTTCTATACGGGGAGTGGGGGGCGGTAGGCGGGGAGTGGCAGTGCTCACCCGCTCTCCGCTCGCTGCTCCGCGCGCCCCTTACTTACTCCACACGTTGTTCTCCCGCCGCACGTCCGGGAAATTGTGCGCGGGGTCGATCTCCACTTTCGTCAGGTCGCTCGGGAACTGTCGGACGTAGACGTAGTGGTTGCCGAGATACCATACCTCCACCGGCAGGCGGACCTGCGCGCTCGTCCCGTCGGCGAAGCCAAGCTTCAAGTCTACCGGCACCGGGAGCTGACCCGGGCTCGAGAGGAAGATGCCCGTCACCTTAGTGCCGGCCGAGTCGGCCCGGGTCAGGACCGAGTCCACCGCGAGATCCACCACGTCCGTGCGGTAGAACCAGCCCCGCCAGAACCACGACAGGTCTTCGCCCAAGGCGTCGTTCATTGTCCGGAAGAAATCGGCCGGGGTGGGGTGCTTGAAAGCCCAGCGCCGGATGTACTCGCGGAACGCCGTGTCGAAGCGGGTCGTGTCGTCGAGGATGCGGTGGCGCAGCAGGTAGAGGCCTACGGCGGGTTTGTTGTAGGCCGCCTGGCCGAGCGCGAAACCGGTGATGCGGTCGGCGGGGAGCATCGACGGCACGTCGCGGCCGATCGCCGCCCAGCTCGCCCATTGGTCGGCGTTGGGGACGCCTCGCCGCTGCACCACGGTGTCGGTCTTGTAGAAGGCCAGCGCCGAATAAATGTTGATGAACGTATTGAACCCTTCGTCCGCCCACGCGTACAGCCGCTCGTTGCTGCCCACCATCATCGGAAACCACTGGTGGCCGAGCTCGTGGGTGGTCACACCGAACAGGCCCCGGCCGCCCGCGCGCGATCCGCAAAACACGATCATCGGATATTCCATCCCGCCCACCGGACCGGCGATGTTGATCGCCGTCGGGTAGGGGTAGGGGAACCACTTCTCGCTGTAGTGCTTGATCGTGTGCCGCACGTACACCGTGGAGTTGGCCCAGTCGGGGTTGGCGTCCGGAGGATAGTAGGACTGCATCAGGACGGCGTTCCAGGAGCTCGCGTCCCACACGAAGTTGGGCGCGGCGGCCCAGGCCACGTCCCGCACGTTTTTGGCGCTGAAGTGCCAGCTGAGGGTAGGGGTCGTCCCGGCCGGCCGGGTCGCGGGCTGGCCGGCTTCGTCGCGCGAGATGATCGCGACCGTCGAGTCCGCGTGCTGGGCCCGGGCGAGGCGCGCTCGCTCGGTCGCGGTCAGCACCTCGACCGGGTTGAGCAGCGTCCCGGTCCCGGCGACGACGTAGTTGCGCGGCACGGTGACCGTGAAGTCGATGTCGCCATACTCGAGGTAGAACTCGCCCTGACCAAGGTACTGTTCGGTGTTCCAGCCGCGGACGTCGTCATACACCGCCAGGCGGGGGAACCACTGCGCGATCTCGTACAGCCAGCGGCCCCCGTACTGACTGCGACCCATGCGGTCGGAGCCGTGCTCGGGGATCTGAAACGAGAACGCGACATCCCACGTCGCCGTGCCACCGGGCGGCAGCGGCCGGTCGAGGTCGGCGCGGAGCACGGTGCCGTTGACCGTTGTCGTGAGCGACCGGCGGATGCCGGCCTGGCCACGTGTGGCGGCGCTCCGCACGGCGTCGAACGCCGTGATGGCGTAGCCGCCCTGGAAGCCGCGGGCAGCCCACCGCGCGTCGGCGGGGTTGATCGCGCCGCCGCGGCTGTCCTCGCGGTAGATGTTCTGATCCACCTGCAACCAGGCGTAGCGCAGCGTGTCGGGCGAGTTGTTGGTGTAGCGGATGGTCTCGCGGCCGCCGGCGGTGTGCGCCGCGGTGTCGAGCGACACCTGAATCGTGTAATCGGCGCGCTGCTGCCAGTACCGCGGCCCCGGCATTCCGGAGCCTTCGCGGATCAGGTTGGGCGCCGGCAGCTCCAGCCGTCGGAACGGGGACGTGTCGCCCACGCTCGGTGGGACACGGGCAGGGGCCTGCGGCGCTGGGGGCGCCGCCGGCTGCTGCAACAGAACGGCAAAGAGCAACGGAGCCACGGTCATCGGTTGTTTCCTCGGGTCAAGGTGGCGACGGCGGCCTGAATGATACCCTCGCTGGAGCACCGATGTGCATCGCCGGAACGCCGCCGTCGCGCTCGGGTACGATCTGAACCCGGTCGGTAGTCCACCATCCGCTCATGACGCCTCGCCTCGGCCTGCTGCTGATCGCTGGGCTCGCCGCGTGCGAGCACACCAGCCCCTTCCATGGGGGGAGCTACGCCCCCACCGGGCCACTCGGCTCCGGCTCGCCGTTGCGTCTCACCTACAACCCCGGCCAGGATCTCACCCCCGTCTGGCTCCTCGACGGCAGCGGGATCCTGTACTCCCGGGAGCGGACTGACCGCTACGACCGGGACCGGTGCGTGGCGCGGCTGCCAGCCGGCGGCGGGGCGATCACCGGGGAGTTGTGTGACCGGATCCCGGCCTCGGACGACTCGACCGACGCGTATCAGTGGCCGGCTCCCGCGGCCGACGGTCGTCTGGTGTACGTTCGGGCCACGTCGCTCACAGCACTCGGGAGCCTCGCCCCACATGACCAACAGCTGGTGCTCGGGACGTTCGACGGATCAGTGGCGGTGCGGGTGCTCCTCAGCATTCCCTATCAGAGCCCCAGCGGTCGCGGGCACGAGGCCGTCGCGCAGATCCGCTGGCTGAGCGCCACCACGCTCGTGTACGTGGGGCAGCGCGTCGCCTATCCGAGACCGTGCGGCAGCTGCCTGGCCGACACCGTGCCCACCGGCCTGGAGCTGGTCACGATGGACTTGAGCGCGCCAAACCCAGTCCTGGACACGCTCCCGGGCACGGACCAAGCCTCGTCCGTCGCGGTCGCGGGGAGCGACACCGTCTACTACACCCGCAACGGGGACGCGCGGGTGTTTCGCCTGGTGCTCTCCACCGGGGCGACCACGGTCGCGCACGATTTCGGGGGGCCGATCGCGCGTGACGTGCAAGTGGCCGGGACCAGGCTCGTGGCCGTCGTCGGCGGCGCCGTCTCGTTTTCCTACGATTCCAACCTGCAGCCGGTGCAGCGCGACGGCGGCGGCGTTCTGCATTTGGTGGACCTGACGTCCGGCATGGACGTGACGCTCACGGACGCGGCACTGGCGTTCCGTCACCCGGCGCTGGCTCCTTCGGGGACGCAGCTCGTCGCCGAGCTAGTGACCGGGCGGACGACGGATCTGTGGGCGGTGTCGCTGCCGTGAGCGTGCGGGCCGGCGCGCTGCTGCTACTACTTGCCGCCGCGGCGCCGCTCGCCGCCCAGACGAGCGGCGCGATCGGCGGCCGGGTGCGGGACGCCGTGAGCGGGCGCGGCATCGGCGGCGCCGTGATCTCGGTCGACGGCGGGCGCGCCGGCGCCGGTACGGATACGTCGGGGGCGTTCCGGGTGCGGGAGGTGCGCAGCGGCTGGCACCGAGTGCAGATCTCGGCGATCGGCTTCCGCCCGGTAGTCTACGACAGCGTGCTGGTGCGCAGCGGCGAGACGGTCACGCTGAACGTCCGGCTGCAGCCGCACGCCCTGCGCATCGACTCCATCCTGGTCCAGGCGACACCCGACCGCGTGCTCGATCCACTCGCGCCGATGGACCTGCAGCGCATCACCGCCGAAGAGATCCGGCACCTGCCCATCACGACCCTGGAGGAGGCGGTGCAGTTGTCGGCGGGTGCCGTCGGCGACAGCTACCGTGGCGGGCGCGTCGGGGAACAGTCTTTCGTCCTGGACGGGCTCGGCGTCAAAAACCAGCTTGACGCGTCCACCGGCCCGCTCGGGCTGCGCATCCCGCCCGACATTCTCACGGAAGCGTCGCTGGTCACCAACGCCTTCTCGGCCCGGTACGGGCAGGCGTTGTCGGGCCTCGTCAACGTCGTGACCAAGGACGGCGGGGACCGCTGGCAGGGCCGGGCCGCCTACGAGACCGATCGCCCGCTGTGGAGTGGGCTCGATTACGGCCTCGACCGCCTGCTGATCACCGGCGACGGCCCCCTCGGCCGCGGGATCGGCTTGGTCGGCGTGCTCGACGCACAGGGGCGCCTCGACGCCGACCCGGTCAACGCGCCGTCGCCCAGCGACCCGCGCGATCCGCGCTACGGGGCCCCGGGCCTGCTGCCGCACAACAGCGGCGAGCGCCTCGACGCCGGCGGCAAGCTCACGTTTCCGCTCGGCGCTCGGCAGACCCTGCGGCTGTTCGGGCTGCGCTCCGTCGAGCAGCGACTGTTGTTCGACCCGGTCTACAAGTACGACCTCGACTTCGCGCCGGCGAGCTGGGTGGGCGGGACGCTGCTCAGCGGCCACCTGCAGCACACCTCCGGCCCCGGGGCGGTCAACCCGCTGACCGTGGATCTGCGCGCCGGCTACTTCGACCGGCAGTTCCTGCGCGGGACGCTATCCAGCCAGCCGGATCTTAAGTTCGGGGCGTTCACCGGCCAGACCTTCCACTTCCTGGGGGAGGACCTGGCCCGGGCCCGCGACACCGCCGCCGCTACGCCTGCGGTCCCGGGCTTCGGCTTGCCCGATTTCAGCGCGCGTACGCCGTGGGGGGTGCCGGCCTTCTTCCTCGCGGCGGGGTCGAGAGGAGAGATCTCCTGGAACCGCTTCCGCGAGCTTCGCACGCAAGTCGACGTCACCATGGGCGGCGGCAAGGACGCGGACTTCTACCTCGGCGGTGAGGTCGCGGGCCAGCGGGTCGAGACGTTCCAGCGCATCTTCGCCTATCTCCCCGTGGGATTCACCGGCAAGGACACCGTCCCCACGCCGACGACAGCGAACTTTCAGCCTCGCGTCGCGGCGGCGTACGCCGAGACGCAGCTGCGGGTGGAAGACCTGGCGTTCACCTTCGGTCTGCGCTACGACCAGTTCGAGCCGCGCACCAATCTGGGGGCGCAGCGCAGCCTTAACCCGCGGATCGCGGTGTCCACAGTGCTGAAGGACGCGACGTTCGTCGCCAGCATCGGCCGCTTCAGCCAGCCGCCCGACTTCCAGTACCTCGTGGACGCCGCCTTCGACGACACGCTGCGCACCGGTCGGTTCCGCCGCGGCAATCCGAATCTCGGCTTCGAGTCGGCGATGCAGTACGAGTTCAGCCTGCGCACCCGCCCCAGCGAGCGGACGTCGGTCCGCGCCAACCTGTACGTGAAACGACTCGACGGGCTGGTCGCGTCCGTGCCGCTCGGCCTCAATCCCGATTCAGCGATCTTCGGCAACGGCGACTTCGGGACCGTGCGGGGCCTGGAGCTGCTGGTCGAGCGAGAGATCACGGGCGGCTGGGGCGTGCGGGTCAACTACTCGCTGCAGGACGCGATCGCCACCGCGACCAACGCCTTCCAGATCCTGCGTCGCGTGCGCATCGGTTCCATCGGTGACACGATTTACCCGGCCCGCGTGCAGTTCCCGCTCGACTACGATCGCCGGCACAGCCTCACCGTGATCGGCCAGGCGCGGGTGTCCCAGGGCGCCGGCCCGCGCGTTGGCGGCGTGCGGCTCGTCGAAGGGCTCGAGGTCGCGGCCATCGCGCGCTACAACTCGGGCCTCCCTTACTCCCGCACGAACGCCACCGGCGACACGCTGATCGGGCTTCCCAACAGCTATCGGCTGCCGGCGGAGAAGACGCTCGACCTCCTGGTGCGGCGGCCGATCCGGGTCGCGGGTCGCGAGGGGGGCCTGTACCTCGACGTGCGGAACCTCTTCAACTTCCGAAACGTGGAGAGCGTGCGGCGCGACACCGGCGAGCCCGGCGTGGGCGATCCCACCCTGAATCGTCTCGCCGAGGCCGCCTACAGCGCGCACCCCGAGGCGATCCCCTACGAGTCGCCGCGCTACCGTCGTTGGGCGGACCTCGACGGCAACGGGCTGATCGAGGGGGCGGGGGAGCTGATGCCGCTCTACCTGGCGGCGGCGCGCGACTTCACGCAGCCGTACTTCCAGTACGGCCCGCCGCGGCTGATTCGGCTAGGGATTGAGCTGGTGTTCTAAAAAAGGCTCGCTGACGCGTGGAGGAGGTCCCGCTGCGCCACAAAAAGACACAGTGGCTCCGCAGGACCTCCTCCACGCGTCATGCAGTCGGTTCCGGAGCGCCTTCCTTCAGATACCCCGCCGCCACGCCGCCGACGACCAGCAGCAGCCCCAGCCAGCCGAGCGCGGTGAGTCGCTGGGCGAACAGCGCCAACGCCAGCAGCGTGCCCACGACCGGCTCGATTGTCGCGGCCACCGCCGCGGGCGCCGCTTCGATCCGCTTGACGGCGGAGAAGAAGAGAATGTTCGCTGCCAGCACTGAGCCGACCGTCAGGCCGAGCAGGCCGCGCCAGGCGGCGGCCGTGGGCGGCAGTGGGGGGGGGGCATGGCGCGCCAGCGGCAGCACGATTCCCAGGATCACGACGCCGCCCAGCGCCTCGAGGAACAACACCCGGACGGCCCCGTAGCGAGGGACGGCGAACCGGGCCAAGAGCGTCGTGAGCGCGTAGCTCAGCGCGGACAGCAAGCCGCCGGCGATGCCCGCGCCGATCCCCAGCCGGGCGGCCTCCGCGCCGGCGTTGCTGCCGTGCGTCACGGTGAGCGCGACGCCGATCATCACCACCAGGGCGAGCGCCAGCCGGACGGGCGTCAGCGCCTCCCGCAGGATCACCCGGGCCAGCACGGCGACGATCACCGGAGCGGTGTAGAGCAGCGCCGCGGCGCCCGCGACGCCGGCGCCCGCGATCGCGAGCTGGTACGCGATCTCGAACAGGGCGACCAGGATCCCGCCCCCCAAGCCCACCAGCAGCCAGCCATGCGCGTCCACCCGGAGCAGATCGCGTCGGAATACGAGCCCCCAGATCGCGAGGCACACGGTCCCCAACAGCACGCGCCAGAACCCGATGCTCGTCGCGGGCATGTAGGCGTACAGTCCCGTGGAGAGCGGGCCGGTCGTGCCCCAAGTGGCGCCCGCGCCGACCGCACAGAGGTAGCCGACGAGGCGGCGGTTCACGACGCCTGCACCCGCTGCTTCAATGCACGATTCATCGTCTCGAGGCCTTCCCGCAGGTTCGTCTCGATCGACGCTCGGTGGAACGGCACGAGCAGCCCGGTGAAGGTGGACCGCTGGATCACGTGCGTCCGGTTGGGACCCTTGTCGACGATCGAGATGCAGTGGTGCTCGTCGAGCAGGCCGCTCAGCCAGCCCTCCGCGAGCCACCGCAGCTCGCGCCCCGGCTCGGCCTCCAGCAGCACGGCGCGAACGGTCCGGGCCATCGCGCCCGGGGGCTCCAGCCGCAGCTCCAGCCGCTCGCCGGGCTGCAGCGCGCCGCTGGCGCGGGTGATGAAGGGATTCCAGTCCTGATAGGCGGCGAAGTTGGTGAGCACGGCCCAGACCCGCTCCGGGGTCGCATGGATGTCGGCGGTGGTCCGGATCTCTTTCATGGCGCGCCTCGGGTTAAAGAGGGGGGGAGGACGTGAAGGCGGTCCGCTGCGGGGATATTGTCCGGGGAACGGAGCGCGGGCAAGGTCTGCCTACTTCCAGCGCGTCAGGATCTCCTCACGGCGGAAGGTGCGCACGTTGCCGCGGAACAGGATCGCGTCCACGATCAGCATGAGGAGGCAGGCCCCGAGCAGGGCGGGGAAGAAGATGGTCAGCGCTTTGCCGAAGATCGCGCCGAGCAAGAGAAACCCGGGGATCGTCGCCAGAGCGGTCGTCTGCACCACCGCCTGGGGGTCGGTGCCGCGGGCGGACAGGCGCATCGTGACGAGCACAACGCAGGCGCCGAGCAGCGGGGCGAGCACCAGCACCCCGACCAGCCAGAAGCGGTCGGGCAGCAAGGGGCTACCGTAGCGTGACCAGGTGAGGGCATCCACGAGAATGGCGCCCGCGGCGGCTGCGATCCACGTCGCGGCCACGGTCGGCACGAGCGCGGCCAGCAGCTTGCCGAGCAGGAACTGGTGGTCGCTGATCGGCGTGGCGAGGATCGGCTCCAGGGTGCGCTGCAGCTTCTCGCCGACGATCGAAAACGCCGCGGACGTGGACGAGATCGCGATCGGCACGAGCAGGAGGATCGCGAAGGAGTTGCGCAGCATGTAGCGCGTCATCGCCTCCACGAGGGAGTAGTGGGCGAACTCGGGCGTGGCCTGCACGGTCCGCAGCAACAGCAGGAGGGCCGGATCTCCCTTGGCCTGGCCCATCGCAATCATTTGCGGCATAGCGACGGCGAACACCACCGGCAGGGCGATCGCGAGGAGGGGGAGGATGAGATACAGCGGCCAGACGCGGCTGTTCCCCCGCAGGTCCCGCACCTCGCGCGCGAGGAACAGCCACAGCACGCTCACGCGTGCTCCTCCCCCCGCACGCACTGCAGGTAGACGCTCTCGAGGCTCTCGGCCTCGGGCCGTACCTCGAGCACGGCGGCGCCGTGTTCCACGAGTCGTGCGACCAGTCGAGGGACGACCGCGGCAAAGTCCTCCACGCGGACCGTGAGCGTCGTGGCGGCGGGCGTCACGGCACGGACTCCGGGAAGCGCCGCGAGCGCGGCAGCGTGGTCCGCCGCAGCGTCGACCAGGCGCACGCGCACGGTGCGACCGTTTCCCGCCCTCCCCCGCCCCCCCGTCCCCGCGCGCAGCTCGTCCAGGGTGCCGAACGCCAGCAGCCGCCGCCGCAGGATCCCCACCAGGTCGGCGAGCCGTTCTGCTTCGTCGAGGTTGTGCGTGCAGACGAGGATCGTCCGGCCCTCGGCCTTGAGGCTCAAGATGAGCTCCCGCACCGCGAGCGCCGCCTCGGGATCGAGCCCCGAGGTCGGCTCGTCGAGGAACACGACCTTGGGATCGTGGAACAGCGCCCGGATGATGGCGAGGCGCTGTTTCATCCCCTTGGAGAACTCGCCCACGCGGCCCTCCCGCCGGTCCCACAGCTCCATCGCCCGCAGGTAGTGCTCCAGCCGCGGCTTCAAGACGTCGTCGGCGACACCGTACAGCCGGCCGAAGAACAACAGGTTGTCCCAGGCGGACACCCGATCGTAGAAGCCGGGGGTTTCGGTGAGCAGGCCGCAGGCGGCGCGCAGGGCGCGGTTGGCGTTCGGACCCCTGCCCAGCACGTGGCCCGCGACGCGCGCGGTCCCGGTCGTGGGTCCGATGAGCCCGAGCAGCATGCGAACGGTGGTGGTCTTGCCCGCGCCATTGGGGCCGAGCAGGGCGCACAGCTTGCCGTTGGGGACGTCGAAGCTGAGGTGCTCGACGGCGACCGTCCCGTCGAAGGCGCGGGTCAGCCCGCGGGCGGAGATCACGCCGCGGCCAATTCTCCCCGCAGCACGGTGACGGCACGGCCGCCGAGGCGGACGCGGTCTCCCCCCCCGAGGACGCGTACGCGCACGGTGCCGCCGCGCGCGGACGCCTGATAGGCGACGAATTCGGCCTTGCCGAGCCGGCCCTGCCAGTACGGGCCGAGCGCGCAGTGCGCCGACCCAGTGACCGGGTCCTCGGGGACGCCGGAGCGCGGCCCGAAGAACCGCGACACGAAGTCGAAGCCCGACGTGCTCGCCCGCGCCGTGACGATGATGCCGCGCGCTTCCACGCCCTGGAGCGCGCCGAAGTCGGGCTGCACCGCCCGGACCGCCGCTTCGGAGGCGACTTCGAGCAAATAGTCGAAGCGCGTCTTGCCCACGTAGCTCGGTGCGACGCCGAGCGCCTCGATCAGGCCCGCCGGGGGCGGGGCGGTCGCGGGGCCGGTGGCGGGGAAATCGAGCTCGATCCAGTCGCCCCGGCGGTCGGCCGTGAGCAGCCCACTCTTGGTCTGGAACCGCGCCTGGCTATCTCCCGCGAGATGCCCTTCCTCCCACAGCACGTGCGCCGCGGCGAGCGTCGCATGGCCGCACAGGTCCACCTCGACGGCGGGCGTGAACCAGCGGAGGCTGTAGCCGTCGCCCTCGGGATGTAGAAAAGCCGTCTCGGAGAGGTTCATCTCGCGCGCGACGTTCTGCATCCAGGCTGGGTCGGCCGGGCCGCGGAGAATGCAGACGGCGGCGGGATTGCCGGCGAAGGGGCGGTCGGAGAAGGCGTCGACTTGAAGAATGCGGAGGGCCATGCCGCAAAGATACAGCCCTCAGCCGTCAGCCATCGGCCGTCAGCGCGAAGGTGCGGCGGCCGTGAAACAGACTGTCCTCGTCCCCGATGAGGAACAGCTCGATCACGCGGTCGATCCAGTAGCCCTCGGTGAACCTCAGCCGCGGCCGGCGCACGCCGCGCGGCAGATCGAACACGACCCGCCGCGCCAGCGATTCCCCCGGTCCCAGCTTGCGCTCCAGCGAGACGGTATCGCCCAACGCGCGCTCGGCGGCGACGGCGCGAGGATGCTCGGTGCCGAGGTCGTCCACCACGGTGACGTGCGGCTGGAGCAGCGCCAGGCGCGCGCGCCGCGCGTTGCTCGACACCCGCACGGTCACGATCCACCAGGCGCCGTCCGCGCCGAGCTGCTGCGGCGGCACTCGCGCTTCGATGGCACGCGCGGTGTCCACGCGATCGACGGACGCAGCGAGGTGGCAGTCGAGGTAGAAGCCACAGAACCGCTTCTCGGCGCCCAGGCCGAGCACTTGACCGTGGCTGAACGCGGAGACCGAGATGAGAACCAGGAGGTAGGCCGCGATCCAGATGGCCGCGCCGATGAGGATCGCCTTCAAAAGGTCGCGCTTCTGCTTGAGCAGCGCGTGAATCACACCCACCGTACCCAGGAACATCGCGACGACGGTGAGCAGCATCAGGAAGATGCCGAAGATCGGGGTGTTCACCGGTCGCGCTCCCTGCCCGAAGCGGCTGGTGGCGGGTGGAGCATGGGGGTCGGGGCGCACGCCAGGCTGCGAAGCCGCGCTTCATCGGCCCGCACCAACGCGCGGGCGCGCGCCCGGCCCCAGTTCCAGCTGCGCCAGTCGTCGGAAGCGGCGGCGAGCCAGCGGCTGAGCAGAATACGCGCTCCCATGCAGCGCGCCTCGCGAGGCTCCAGCATCGGCAACGCCGCCACGAGGGCGGGCACGGCGTCGGCACTCAGCCTCGCGGCATACGTCACGTCGAAGGGACGCTGCGCGCCCGGATGCACGAGATTGCGATGCACAATGAAGGCGTCCGGGTTCAACACGTGCAGGCCCGCCAGCACCGCGAAGCCCTGCACCAGCGCCCCGAACGCGAAGCGTGGCCGATGCTCTCGCAGCACCGTCCAGGCGAACCACGCAAACAGCACGACCAGGTAACCCATAAAGGCCGTCGAGTAGAGCCGAATCTCGGACAGCCCGAACGCCGCCACGTAGAGGCGCATGCGCTCCAGCGCGGAGGCCATCACGACGGCGAGCAGGCTGACCAGCAGGCCGGCGAGCTGCCGGAAGGTGCGTCGATGCTGAGCCGCCTCGCCGCGCACCAGCCAATCGGCGCCGAGCAGGACCGGAAGGGCAAGGCCGCTCGCCGTCACCAGCTCGAAGAAACCGCGCCGGGCGTACTCGGCATAAGTGAGGCCGGTCGTCTGCTCGATCACCGCCGTCCCGCCGAAGAAGTAGCGCGCCTGCACGACCACGAAGAGCAGGAACAGCAGATCGATCAGCCCGAGCGCCGTGGCGACGGGGACGATACCCAGCGCCGGGCCGGGGGCGGACGCTGCAGCGGCGGGGGCGGGTTGCCCCTCCTCACGGCGGAGGGCAAAGCGCAGGTAGCCGCCGGTGAGCGCGGCCCAAAACGCAATGAGGAGCATGTGGGACACGAGCCGCGGGAGGTCGAGGGCGAACACGTTGGAGACGACGTTCGCGAACACCGCATCGGCACCGGTGAACAGGGCGCCGAACACGACCAGCAGGGGGAGGGCGAGGACGGCACCCAGTGCCGCGGCGCGCACCCGCCGCAGGCGGCCGCCCTGGGGGATTTCGTGCCAGGCGACGTCGCGGAACACGAGGGGGAGCGAACCGAGCGCGGCGCCGAAGGCGGCCAGGACGAGGGCCCGCACGTGGCCCGCCGCGTCGAGCACCCGGATCCGGACGCCCTGGAGGCTCGCCGCCGCCAGCCCGAGGGTGAGCACCAGAGCGACCACGTCGAACGCGGCGAGCGTGCGAGAGTCCCGGCGTGCGAACGCGGCGCCGAGCAACAGGATCGTGAGGGCGAGCCAGGGCGCGTCGGGACTGACGGGGATGCGACGCCAGCGCACCAGCCCGGTCCCGGTCGCGACGAGCGCCGCGGCGCACAGCGTCACGTTCAGCCCCCAGGGCATGACGCGCAGCACCAGATCACCTGTCACGCCGAGCGCCAACGCCGCGCCGAGGATGCCGAGCCCGAACTGGGTGCGCGGGGAGATCGTCGGGGGGGCGGTCATCCGGCTGCCTGGCTGGGGAGGCCGCCGAAGCGGCGCTCGCGCGAGTGAAAAGCGGCGATGGCCGTGGCGAGGTCGTCGGCGCCGAAGTCGGGCCACATCGTGTCAATGAACACGAGCTCGGCGTAGGCGGTTTCCCAGAGGAGGAAGTCCGAGAGGCGCTGCTCCCCGCCGGTGCGGATCAGCAGGTCCACGTCGGGGAGCAGCGCGCCGGCGAACGGCAGGAGCATGGCCGTGCGGATGGCGTCGCGCGCTGAGTAGTCTACCGCGAGCCGCAGGTGCAGGGCCGTGCCGCCGGCGGTACTCTGCTCGGCGGCACGGATCGCGGCGGTGAGCGCGGCGGGCAGGCGGTCGCGGCGCCCGACGACGGAGAGCCGGACGCCGGCCTCGACCAGCCGGGCGGTTTCGGAGCGCAGGTGGCGCGTGAACAGCCGCATCAGCGCGGCGACCTCGGCAGCGGGCCGGCGCCAGTTGTCGCTGGAGAAGGCGTAGAGCGTGAGGGCGCCGACGCCTTGCGCAGCGGCGGCCTCGACCACGCGTCGCACGGCGCGGGCACCGGCGTGGTGGCCGGCGGTGCGGGGCAGGCCGCGGCGCGAGGCCCAGCGGCCGTTCCCGTCCATGATGATCGCCACGTGCAGAGAAGTACTTTGCATCATAAAGTCCGTCCTCAAAAAAAAGAGAATGACCAGGCTCAGCGGTCCCGCGTCGCGCGGATCAGAGCCTCCATGTGGTCGAGGTAGCGCTGCAGCGCACGCCGCCCCACGGCCGTGAGCCGGTACTGCGTCTTCGGCACGCGGCCCGCGAACGACTTGGTGCAGGTGATGTACTCGGCTTCCTCAAGCTTGCGCGCATGCACGCTCAGGTTGCCGTCGCTCGCCTTCAGCAGCGCTTTCAGCTCATTGAAGGTGAGACTCTCGTTCACCGCGAGGGCGCTCACGATGCCCAGCCGCACCCGCTCGTGAATGAGCCGGTCGAGCTCGGCCGCCTGCGCCGCGTGCCGGCGCGCGCCGCTCGGCGCTCCCATCCCGGCTTCCGCGTTCCGGACCACGTTTGTCTTAGCCACCGTACCTCCGGGCGATAATCCCGCCGAATACGAGGTGCAGCCCGCCGAACCCGACGGCCATCCACCAGTTGCCCCAGGCCGCGGGGGTGAACAACGCCGCGGCGCCGACGAGCATGAAGCACAGCCCCATCACGGGCACGACCCGCACCGAGAAGGCTCCGCCCGTCGTCACTCCGGCGCCGTAGAGCAGCAGCCAACTGCCCGGCAGCCGCGCCGGGTCGCCGCCGAAATACAGCGCGAACGTCAGCAGCCCACCCGCGACGAACGGCGGCAGGAAACTCAGGCTGAAACGCCGGCCCGGGCCCGAGAGGATCGGGTCGTGGGCGGCGCGCGCCTTGCGCACCATGGCCCAGCCGCCGAGCGCGAGGGCCACGAAGCACTCCACGAGCCAGGTCGCGAGCCAGGCCAGGAGGGAGGGCTGCCGGGCCGCGACGGCCGCCGCAGCGAGCGCCGTGACCCCGATGCCCACCTGGCCCCAGCCCGGCACCGCGGTGAAGGCGCTGGCGCGCTCCATGGTATCGCGGATGAAGCGCAGGTTCTCGATCGCGCGGTCGTGCAGGGGCTGCGGCGACGCCATGGAGACGAATCTAGGGAAGGGACAGGGTTCTGACAAGTACTTTGTAAGGCAAAGTAGAAACCCCGCTTAGCGTCAACGCGCCTTGCGTCTGCGTACCAGCTTCAATCCGGACCAGATGTCGTCCATGGCACATACCTTCACGTCCACGAGGCCCCGCGGGAGCGCGAGAGTGCGGATCACGTCCTCGGTGAGGTCGGTGGCGACGCCCGACGCCTGCTTGGGCCAGGAGATCCAGAGCGCACCCGCGGGCGCTAGGGCGCGCTGCAGCGCAGGAAGTTGCGCCGCGAGCTGGCGGCGGCTCCTGGTGAAGAAGCCACGCGGGGGATGCAGGAGGGCGGCAGCGAGTCCCGGCTTCAGACCGAGCTTCTGAGCAAGCGGTGTTCCCGAGTATCCCGCCACGGCTCCGCAATCTAACTTTCGGGGCATGCGCGTCTACATCTCCGTCGACATGGAAGGCGTCGCCGGCGTCGTCCACGAGGATCAGACGAATCCCCTCGACCCCCGGTGCGCCGGCGAGTACGACCGATTCCGCAGGTTGATGACCGCCGAGGCCAATGCGGCAATCGAAGGCGCGGCGGAGGCCGGCGCGACGACGATCCTCGTGAACGACAGCCACTGGCTGATGCGGAATCTCCTGGCCGAGGAGCTGAACCAGGCGGCGGTGCTCGTGAGCGGCGGGCCCAAGCCGCGCAGCATGATGGAAGGGATCGACGGCGGCTTCGACGCGGCCTTCTGCATCGGCTACCACGCGCGCGCCGGAACCCGCAACGCCATCCTGGACCACACGTATGCCGACCTCATCCACGAGGCGCGCCTGAACGGCCGGCCGGTGGGGGAGCTGGGTCTGAACGCGGCCCTCGCGGGCGGCTTCGGGGTGCCGGTCGTGCTGGTGAGCGGCGACAACGCGCTTGCGGCCGAGGCGCGCGAGCTGCTGGGGGAAGGGGTACGGCCGGTGATCGTGAAAGAGGCGGTGAGCCGGCACGCGGCCAAGAGCGTCGCCCCCGCCGTCGCCTGCCGGCTGATCCGTGAAGCCGCCGCCGACGTGCTGCGACAGAAATCGCTGCCCCGGCCCTACCGTGTCGAGGCGCCGATCACGCTGGAGGTGGATTTCCAGATGACGGTGATGGCCGACATGGCCGAGCTGGTGCCGGGCGCGCTGCGCACGGGAGCGCGCACCGTCGCCTATCGCCACCACGAATTTCCCGAGGTGTTCAGGGCCTGGCGGGCATTCTACAACCTGGCGGGGGTTCCCTGATCAGCCCTCAGGCGCGTCCTCCGGGCGCCGGGCGGAGACCGAGCGGGCAAGGATGCCGAGGCCCGCCGGCTGGCCCTGCCGTCGCGGCTGCGCCAGGTACAGGGTCACCACCGCGATCCAGGTGAGCCAGCTCACCCGCTCGCTCCCGGACAGGCCGCGCAGCATCAGCCACGGCTGGGTGACAGCGGCGTTCCACGCGGGCAGGTCCCCCTGCGCGAGCGCCAGCGGCCGGGCGAAAACGTGATTGGCCTTGAAGCCCTGCTCGCCGGGGTGTGTGACGTTCCAGACGCACGTGACCTTCCCCCAGCCGTGGTTGTCGCTCGCCCCCGTGACCAACAGATCGTTGGGGCCCGCCAGGTCGAGGATGTCCCGCCGGGCCTGGGACGGAAAGGCGAGGCCTTTGGGGGCGCAGTTGACGATCTCGAAGCCGTCCACTCCCGCCGCCACGAAGGCGTCCAGGTCCTCGCGATGGTGATCCCAGTACTCCGGCAGGGAGGCGATCCCCAAGGAGCCTTGCCGGTGCAACTCGGCGAACAGCCGCAGCATGGCAGGGGTATCCCGGGAGAAGCTGTCTCGGTCGATGGCCGTCGCCGGTGAGAGCGCCACCACGTGCTGGCGGTAGACGCTCCACTCCACCCCGGGAAGGAGACGGATGGGCTGCTCGACTCGCTGGGTGAAGAGCAGGTTGTGGTCGGTGACGTAGGAGGCCTGGAACCCCTGGGCGGCGTGCCAATCGGCCAAGTCCGCCGCCGTCCATCGTTTCCGGCCGTCGTGCGACGCGGCGGTGTGGGCATGGTAGTCGAGCACGACGGCCGAGGAGTCCGCCGTGACGAGGCGCGGCACCGGACGGGGCAGCGCCAGCGTGGCACCCACCAGGAAGAGCATGGTCCCGATACCCAAGGCTGCCCGGCCCATTCGAAGCCGCCAGGAGCCAGGGCGCAGCAGCCCCCACAGGGCGAGCGCCACCATCCAGGTAGCCACCAGGGCCTGGGCGCGCGCGAGGCTGAGAAACGTGAGGGCGTCGAGCAGGTTCGTAAGGGGCGCCATCAACAGGTAGAGGAATGGCCGGGTGAGGTCGGCGTCCCCGGGGGGAGCGCCAGTCACCGCGTCGAGCAGCGAGGGAAGCGGCCACAGCGCGCTCAATACGAGGAGCGTGGTGAGGGCAAGCGCAATCGGGTGGCGGCGCACCAGGCTCAACCGTAGTATCTCTGCGAAAGCGGACGATGGAAGCTAATGGGTAATCCTGCCTTCGCCGATCTGCCGGAGCTCGTTCTCGGGCCGCTCGCCGGCCGGTCCGAGGCGGAGTGGTATGTGGCGCCCGCCGGCAAGTGGAACGCGGCGCAGATCGTGGAGCACCTGGCGCTGGGGCTGGAGTGGAGCGGCAAGGGATTCGAAGAGCGCCGGGCCCGGGACCCCATGACGCGCCGCCCCCGCACCCTGCTCCAGCGGCTCAGCAACGTCCTGGTCATGGGCCTGGGCGTGCACCCGCCAGGCCGGAAGGCGCCCCAGGCCTCGGTGCCAGCGGCGTACGTCCCCCGGGCGAGCGCGGATGCCCATTTTCGCGAGGGCGTAGCGCGGTTCTTCGAGCTGGAGCAACTACTTCTGCCGGCCCGGCGCCACGACCTGTTCGTCAAGCATCCGCGGCTCGGGGACCTCACGCTCGAGGAGTGGGAGCGGTTTCATGTGGTCCACGCCCGCCACCACGCCAGGCAGATCCGGAAGCGCGTGGGGGGGGGGCGGGGGGGCGGGCGATGAGCCGGAAGAAGAAGGAAAGGCTGACGGTGCGTGTCCCGAACCCGAACGCCCCCGTCAAGCCGAGACTCAAGGTCCCGTCGCACAAGGTCCACCGGTCCAAGAAGCAGTACCGCCGTCGGGAAAAGCACCACCGTCGGACCGAGGTCGAGTAGGGGCGCCGTCCCTAGAAGCGAAACCCCGCCGCCAGGTTCAGGTGCGTCGCGGTGTAACCCCCGCTCTGGTAGGTGGTCTTGAGCAGCCGGTACTCGAATCCGAACACCAACGGCCCCGGTGGCCGCCATTCCAGATGACCCTCGCAGACGAAATTCTTCAGACGGCCGCCAGATGGTACGTCGCTGTCGTCGGGGTTATCGATGCCGCAGCCGCTCCCCAGCAGCCATGCGCCGCTCGGCCGCACGTTCATCTGGCCCCAGCCGCCTTTGGAGCGGATCGGCTGGCCGTTCCGGCCGATGCTCTGGCCGATCCCCCCACCTCCCAGGCCGCCGAGCGCCTTGCCGACGAACCCTTCGCCGAGCAGCTCGAGCTTGCCGAACCTGAGGCGGGCGTCGAAGGTGATCGCGCGGGAATCGAGGAGGGTGTCGCTGGTGACGCTGTCGAGCCCGCGCAACCAGCCGATGTGGCCGCCCACCGCGATCTCGCTGGGGTCGTCGGTCGGGCCCCAGCCGAGCCGCACGCGGCCCTCGAGATACGGGCGGCCGGTGCGCTCGGCGGAGTCGGGTTGGGTGGCGAAGGTGCCTTGCGGCGTGCCGGCGGTGGGGGCGAGCGCGGCGCCTTGCACGGCGAGCCGCAAGGTGTAGCCCACCTCCGCCGTCACGCGCACCTGGGGGATCCAGAGCCACAGATTCCCGGCGCCAGCGAAGCCCGGGACTCCCACCGATGCCAGGGAGCGGGGGTTGCGTTCGGCCGCCAGCGGGGCCTCCTGGCCGAACAGCAGCTGTGCGTGACTCCACTGGACCGTGCCGACCGCGCGGCGCAGGCGGATCAAGGGGAAGGTGCGGCCGCCCGAGCTCGGCAGCTGCCCACCGAAGAAGTCTACGTCCACCTCGCCGCTGAAGCTGCCGCCCAGCACGTCGGGCTCGGTGACGAGCGCGCCGAGGCGGGTCTGGCGCATCGTGCCGCCGCCGCCCTTCACACCGACCACATCCGAGTCCGCGACCTGCGGCACGTCGCTGTTGTTGACCCGCGCGCTGTTGTAGAAGCCGTTCACCAGCGCGAGACCCGTGAATAGGGCCGTGCGCTGGCGCGGCACTGCGGCGGGAGACTGGGCCGCGAGCCGCAGGGCGAACAGGGCGTAGGCGGCGACGAGCGGCGGAGCACGCATCGGAACTCCTGGCGGTATCGGTGAGATTACAGTAAGCTGAACGGCCTTCGGCGCAATGGGAAACGAGCGATGACGCGTTGGGGATTGGGACTCGCGGCGCTGATGTGTCTCACGCCGCCCGGATCCAGAGCGCAGGGGGGCGTGGGGGGTGGGGGGGGCGGCGCGCGGGTGACGGGCCACGTCACCATCCTGGAGAAAGGCAACAAGCCCAGCCCCGATCTCGGAGACGCGGTGATCTTCGTGGAGGGCCCCGGGCCGGCGGCGCGGCCCGCGACCGCGGAGATCTTCATTAGAGACAAGGCGTACGCGCCACACGTGGTCGTTGTCCCGCTGGGCTCGACGGTGCGGTTCCCCAATCTCGATCCGTTCAACCACAACGTCTTCTCGGTGAGCGAGCCGGGTCAGTTCGATCTGGGGCTGTACGGCCGCGGCGAGGCCAAGGCCCACACGTTCACGGCCGCGGGGCTGGTGCGCGTGTTCTGCAACGTGCATCCGCGGATGGTGGCGTACGTCGTCGTTATGGCCAAACGCTGGTACGCCCAGCCGGCGGGGGACGGCGCGTTCATGATCGCCGACGTCCCGGCGGGCCGGTACAAGCTGCACGTCTGGCACGAGCGGGTCGCGACCGAGCTGATGAAAGACATCACCGTCACGCCCGGGGGGGAGGGAGGGGGGGGGGCGGTCGACCTCCAGATCACCCTCAACGCCCGCGGCTACAAGTGGGAGCCCCACAAGAACAAGTACGGCCAGGACTATCCAACGAATGCCGGACTCGAGCGCTACTAAGGGCTTCGGGCTGGCCGGGAAGATCTTCCTTGGCTCCACGCTGCTCGTGGTCGCCGTGCTCGGCGCGACCTTCGGGGTCACATCGTTGCAGGCCAACCGGACCGCGGACGCGTCCATCCACCGCGCGCTCCTGGGTACGCGCAGCGCAGTGGACGACTACCTCGCCGCACGGACGCGAACCCTCGGTCGTGCCAGCACCGTGGCGACGGATGTGCCCCAGTACCGGCAGCGGCTGCTGAATCAGCGTGAGCGCGCCGAAGCGCTCGACCAGGCGCGCGAGATCGACAGCTTGATCGACGCCTCCTGGGTGTTGGTGACCAACGGGGACGGGGTTCTGATCGCGCGCACCGACTACCCGGACCAGTTCGACCGCAACATGGCGGTCGCGCCCCTCGTCGCGAGCGCGCTGAACGGCGAGCAGACGAGCGGGGCGTGGCTGGACGACGTTCAGAACAAGATGTTCATCGCCGTGGGCACCCCGCTCCGCGACAAGCCGACGGCTGCCCCGCAGGGAACGCTGGTCGCGGCGTACGAGATCAGCGACTCCCTGGCCCGCGCGATCCAGCAGGCGACGAGCTCGGACGTGGTCTTCTTCGCGCTCGACACGCTCAACCGGCCGTATGTGGTGGGCAGCACCGTCCCGCGCGAAGACATCGGTCCGGCGCTGATCACCGCCGTGCGGCCGGAGGCGCTCGCGGCCGACAGCGGCGGGGAAGGTGTGGCCATGTCGGCTGCACGAGCATCTGGTCGGCCTGGCCGGGGCGATCCGCTCCCCGGCTGGGGACCTGCGCGGCGGGTTCGTCGCGCTCCGCTCGCGGGAAGCGGAACTCGCGGCCTTCCGTGCGCTGCAGCGCACGATGCTCCTCGCCATCGGGCTTGGCGTCGTGCTCGCGTTGGCCTTCGCCTTCGTGCAGGCGCGCCAGATCGCCGGGCCGGTACGGCGTCTCGCCCTCGCCACGCGCCGGGTTCAGGACGGCGATTACGCCGTGGCGATCGACGTCTCTTCCGGGGACGAGATCGGCGTGCTGGCTCGGGCCTTCAAGGGCCTGGTCGAGGACCTGAAGGAGAAGTCCGACCTCGTCGAGTACATGATGCGCGCCACCGGCGCCGCGGCGACCCAACCGATCAGCGCCGCCCCGACCGCCATCCGGGAAGTCGCGGGTCGGCCCTCGATCACCTCGGGCGGGGATGTGCTGCGGCCGGGCTCGACCTTCGCGGGCCGCTACGAGATCAAGGAAGTCCTCGGCATGGGCGGCATGGGCGTCGTGTACCGCGCCCTGGACCGCGAGCTCCAGGAGCCCGTCGCGATCAAGACCCTGCGGCCCGAGGCGTTGACGGGCGACTCCGTAGCCCTGGAGCGCTTCAAGCAGGAGATCCGTCTCGCGCGCCGGATCGCCCACCGCAACGTGGTCCGCACGTATGACTTGGGCGAGGTGAACGGGATGTACTACCTCACCATGGAATTCGTCGAGGGGACCTCGTTGAAGGTGCTGATCGCGAGCCGCGGCAAGCTGCCGGTGGCGGTGACACTGACCGTCGGCAAGCAGCTGTGTCGCGCGCTCGAGGTGGCGCATGCCGAGGGCGTGATCCACCGCGACATCAAGCCGCAAAACATGGTCGTCGAGCCCAGCGGCTTCCTGAAGGTGATGGACTTCGGCATCGCGCGGCTCGCCAACCCGCCGAAAGACAAACAGCCGGGCCTCACCGAGGCCGGGACGACGATCGGGACGCCGGACTACATGTCGCCCGAGCAGCTCTCGGGCTCCGAGCTCGATCCGCGCAGCGATCTCTACTCGGCGGGGGTGGTGCTGTTCGAGTGTCTCACCGGCCGCGTCCCCTTCGAGGCCGACACGACGTGGTCGCTGATCGCCAAGCACCTCGAGGAGGCGCCCCCGGACCCGCGCACGCTGAACGCCGACGTGCCGGACGCTCTCGCCAGGGTCGTCCTCAAAGCGATGGGGAAGAGGCCGGAGGAGCGATACCGGAGCGCGAGTGAGCTCCATGATGCGCTGGCGGCCATCGGGTAGCGGGCATCGGGCGAATATATTTCCGCAATGAGACCGGTCTTGCTCGCGGGGCTGGCGCTCCTCGTGGGCTGCCACTCCCGCACTGTCGTCAAGGCTCCCCAGGGAGCGGCCGCCGCGGATCTCGGGCAGTTCACCCGCGACTCCACGGACAGCGTGCTGCATGCGCCGCGGGTCGTCACGGGACCGACGGTGATCGTGTTCTGGCTGCCGGCCGGTGGGGACACCCTCAATCCCGACGACGCGGTCGACGCGTTCGGGGAGTTGACGTCGGCCACCCAGGCGATCGTGCCGCAGCTCACCGCATTCGACATCAAACTGCTCCCTACGCACGCCGAGACGGTGTACGTGGCGCTGCCCAATCGGCAGCGGCGCCCGATCCTGCTCTCCGGCCTCGACTATCCCTTCGGGTACCTGCTGGTCGAGCCCGGAAGCCCGGAGCGCATCCTCACCGGGACATACGCCGAAGACGAGCTTGCGGACGAAGTCGCGGCGTACTTCGACCTGCCCCAGGATACCACCAAAGCGCGACCCCGGGTGACGACGTAGGCGTGCGCGCGTCCCCCTCCCCCCCGCGCGCGCTGGTGCTCACCGGCGCCCGCGTCGTGACGATGGATCCGCGGCGCCGCATCCTCGACGCGGATGTGTGGGTTGAGGCGGGGAAGATCGCGGCTGTGAAAAAGCGGTCGGACCGTCGGACGGTCGGACGGTCGGACGGAAAAAGCGTCATCGACTGTTCTGGTCTCATTCTCCTGCCCGGGCTGGTGCAGGCCCACGTCCATCTTTGTCAAACGCTGTTCCGCGGGCTAGCCGACGACCTGCCGCTCGAGCAGTGGCTAGCCCGGCGCATCTGGCCGCTCGAGGCGGCGCATACCGAGGACTCCGTCTACTGGTCGGCGATGCTCGGCGCCGCCGAACTGTTGCTCGGGGGCACGACCGCGATCCTCGACATGGAGACGGTTCGGCACACCGGGGCCGCCTTTCAGGCGCTGGAGGCCATCGGCTTGCGCGCCACGGCGGGCAAGTGCTTGATGGACGCACCGTCGGCGCCGCCGGGGCTGCGGGAGCCGACCGACCACGCGCTGCAGGAAGCGGCCGACCTGTGCGCCACGTGGCACGGCCGGGCGAACGGCCGGCTCCGCTGGTGCTACGCGCCGCGCTTCGCTCCGAGCAGCACCGGGCAGCTGCTTCGCGCAGTCAGCGACCTCGCGGAGAAGGCCGACGCGGTGATCCACACCCACGCCGCTGAGACGCCGGTCGAGCTGGAAACCGTCAAACGGGAAACGGGGAACGACGAGCTCGCCTACCTGGATTCGGTGGGAATCGCGGGCCCCCGCACGGCCCTGGCCCACTGCGTCTGGGTGGACGGCGAAGGTATCCGGCGTCTGGCTCGCCAGCAGACCAACGTGGTCCACTGTCCTAGCTCGAACCTGAAGCTGGGTAGCGGCATCGCCCCCATTCCCGAGATGCTCGCCGCCGGCTGCCGCGTGGCGCTCGGCGCCGACGGCGCGCCGTGTAACAACCGGCTCGACGCCTTCACCGAGCTGCGGCTCGCGGCGCTGGTCCAGAAACCGCGGCTGGGCCCCGACGCGCTTCCCGCCGGCCAGGCGCTGGAACTGGCCACCCTGGGCGGCGCGCGCGCGCTGGGCCTGGCAGGAGAAATCGGCACGATCGAACCAGGCAAGCGGGCCGACCTCCTCGTGCTCGACCTGTCGGGCCCGCACGCGCAGCCGGAGGGGGCCGATTTGATCTCGCGCATCGTCTACAGCGCGCGGGCGAGCGACGTGTGCCACGTGATCGTGGATGGGAAGCTCGTCGTGAAAGACGGGCGGTTGCGGATGGCGGACTACTCGGAGATTCGGCGCGAGGCGAATCGCTGGGCGCGGCGGTTGCGGAAGGCGATTGAGGTGTGAACGCGAAACGTTGGGGGGGGGGAGCTAAAGGCGATATCCCGTGATCATCTTGACAATGACGTGATCCGTGGCGGCCGTCATCCCGACCCCCACCCCGAAGTTGAACTCGAAGTTGGGGGACAGGTTCAGGTCGAGGACCGGGAAGAGCTGGTGCTGCTGCTGATTCAACGGGTCGAACCCCGTTAGGGGACCGACGGCCCCGTAATACTCGAGGCCCGCGGTAAACTTCGAGGTGACATCGTAGGTGACCGCGACGTTGGGCGAGAATGTGAATGCGCGGGAGCTGCCCGCTCCTGTGAGCGCCCGCTCGAGTGTCGGGTTGATCGCCCAATACCATGAGCCCCAGCGGCGATCGATAATCGGCCGAATCTCCAGGGACCAGGTGTCGGCCGAGAATGCGCGGCGTTGGTATCCGAATTCGAAGGACAAGCTCGCTCCCACGGGCCAGTGCCAGCTTTCGGGCGCGCGCAGTCGCGGCCGAACGTGGTCGCCCACCCAGTTCCAGTCCCCGCTGCCCTGAAGGCTGGTGAAGAGATACCAGCCGACCTCGAACCACGGGGTGAACCCGTGTGTGAGCTCGATGGTTTCGTGGAGTGCGCGATCGCTCGGCCACACGCCGTCCGAGACGCCGTGTCGCCCGTCGACCGTGAAATTGCTGTGCAGCTCGAGCAAGGTCCGGCGGGGCGCGATGAGCTCGGAGCCATAGACTTGGATCTCGAAGTTGTCCTGGCCACGGGCCGGCGTGGGGAACAGGGCGGCGCTCGCGCCGAGCAGCACGACGAGCAGCCCGTCCTTCCCGTTCACCGTGAACCGCTGAATCGTTTCCGTGAGCTTCGCCGCGGCGACCGACAGGTGTTGCGACGTGGTGGTGAGCTCGCCCAGCGAGGCGATCTGCTGCTCGGTCGCCGCCGAGGTCTGCTGCGCGCCTTGTGCCGCCGCGTCGGCTATCGCCGCCACTTCCTCCATCCGCCGCACCACCTCGCGCATCCGCCGGGTCTGGCCTTCGGTCTCGCCTGCGAAGGTCGTGGCGAACTGCACCGTGCGATTCAGGTCGGCGAAGATGGCGTCGAGGGCCTGCTGCACCGACGTCGAGACCGAACCCACCCCCTGCGCCGTGGTGCGGCTCTCCCGCATCGCGGTCACCACGCGACCGATCTGGTCCTGAGTCTGCGCCACCCGCGCCTGCACCTCGGCGGCGGCGCGGGTGCTCTGCTCGGCGAGCTTGCGGACTTCGGCCGCCACCACGCGGAACCCCAGCCCGTGCTGGCCGGCCCGGGCCGCTTCGATGGCGGCGTTGAGGGCCAGCAGGTCGGTCTGGCTGGCGATGCGCGTGATGCTCTCCACCAGCTTCCCCACCTCCTTCGACCCTTGCTCGAGCGTCGTGGCGGCCTGGGCGACCTGGTCGATGTGGGTGACGAGGGTGCGCAGCAGCTCGCGCGCGCGCGCGATCTCCTCGCCGTGCCGCCGGGCCTGCTGCGCGATGGCACCGATCTCCTGCTCGGCCTCCTGGGCGCGGCCGTGCAGGGTGAGCGCGGTGGCGGCCGCCGCATCGGTGTCGGTCCGGCCGTGGCCGATGAGCTGGCGCTGGCGCTCGGTGCCCGCGGAGAGCTGCACCGTGGTGGCCGAGATCTCCTGCGAGGACGCCTGCAGCTCCTCGGCCGAGGCGGCGAGCTGCTGGGCCATCGACGCGAGCTCCTGCGCCTGATGCTGCACCTGGCGCACGATGTCGGCGATGGCGTCGGTGGTGCGGTCCACGCTCACGCCGAGGTAGCCGAGCTCGTCGGGCGCGGCGTCGGCGACCTTCATGGTGAGGTCGCCCCGCTCGACCTGCGCAAGCACGCCGCGCGTGTCCCGCAGCCGCTCGACGATGCGGGTGAGCAGGGGGATCAGTCCCGCGCACGTCAAGAGCAGCACCAGCGCCTCCTGGACCAGCACGCTCCAAGGCCAGACCGTCTGCATCCCCCGCACCGCGCCGACGAGCCCAAACCCCACCAGGTTGATCCCGAGGGCGCCCCAGGCCTCCCGCCGCCCCAGGTAGAGCGCCGCCTGCATCGGAGCGACCAGGTATGCGGCGTAGAGCACATGGCCCGTCGGCCCCAGCGCATAGAGGACTGCGGAGATCAGCGCGCCGCCGATGGCGATGTGGAGCAGAGCGTACCCGGGCTGGAACGCGGGATCCCGCGCGATGCGGGACATCGCGTAATTCGCCAGCAGGAAGCCGGCCGCGAAGGCGGCGATGAAGACCCACGAGATCGGGACGAAGCGCACCAGCCGCACGACCAGCAGGAGCGCGATCGCGAGCCCGACGAAGCCCCAGCGGGTGCGAGTGTCGGTGAGGACGTACTGGCGGCGCTTGGCGGCGAGCTCCTGTGCCAGCTGCGCTTCGATGGACGTCCAGACGAGCATGCGGGGAAGATGTGCCGAGACGCGAGGAAGTGGTAGAGCCGGCGGGCTTACATCCGGAACAGATAGCTTGCCTTGAGAAAGAACCCGTCGCCGCTGCGGTGGAGGTGCCGGAAGGTGAACGCCTCGGGCTCGTCGAGCGAGGCGCCGTAGCCGAAGAAGAACACCGTTCCCGGGGTCGGCTTGAACGAAAACAGGGCGTCGTTGCGGAAGTCGTTGGTCGCCTGCGACCCGGCGGCCGTCCCGTTCACGATGAGCGGCTGGCCGGTGCGGGGATCTTGGAGCGCGACCCGATCTTGGGCGAAGTACTGGCCGACGTAGCGGAAAAAGATCGCTCGCGTGAGCTGGTATTCGATCTTCACGCGCGGGATGTTAGCGGTCGAGAAGCGGCTGCCGTCCCGGGCTCTGGTGAGGCGCAGGTGCGTCCAGCGGGCGTCGACCCGAATCGACGTGGTGGGTCGCCAGCCGGCCGTCGCGGTGAGTGCGAGCTGGTGTCCCTCGGACGCCTCGGCGAAGATCGGTGCCGCGCCGTAACCCGCGGTCGCCGTCAGCGTGAGCGCGCGGTTCGGCGTGTTGAAGCCGGCGTTTGCGCCCCAGAGGTTGTACAGCCCGTGTGGCAGCACGAACGGGATCGTATCAACGGTGCGGTTGACCCGGTAGCCGGCGTACGGCGCGGCGTCGAAGCGCTGCAGGTTGTTCGACACGGCGGCGTTGAGGCTCCATCCCCCGCGTACGTTCGCGGTTGACGTGAGCGTGTACCCTCCCTCGATCGAGCCCCCGAGCTTCCAGAAGTCGTCGTAGCGCCACAGCGGGCTCACGAGCAGGAACGTGCTCAGCTGCTCGACGAGTGCACCGGGTCGGCCGTACACGGTGAAGCGATTGAAGAAACGCCCCGTGACGACCCCGACGCGGTTCACGAAGCCGCTGCGGGCGACGAAGTCGGGAGTGCTGCCGACGATCTCCGCGTGGTTGCCGTAGGAGCGCCCCGTGCGGTCGTACAGCGTCACGTCCCACAGCTTGCCCGCGCGGGGGACGCCGGCGCTGTCGTCCCAGGAGCCGACCAGCTGCACCTGTGAGAACCAGATGTGCTTCCAGATGATCCGCGCGTCCGCGCCGAGCACCCGGTTGTAGTCGCCGCCGACGAGGCGATCGGTGTACGCCAGGCCGACCGTCGAGCTAGCGCCGAGGTCGCGCTGCACCCGCAGCAGGTTAAACACGGGGTTGGCGTCGGTGCGCGACTGCGCCCGGTCGTCGGCCGCCGCCAGGTAGGCCACGTTGGTGCCGCCCACCTTGCCGGTGAGCTTGGCGCCGGCCACGGGGGACACGATCTGCCGCGTATAGATCAGCCGGTTGGGTGTGTCGAACTGCTCGAGGCCCTCCAGGAAGAACGGGCGCTTCTCGGGGAAGAACAGGGCGAAGCGCTGGTTCACCGTCACCTGGGCGATGTCGGCCTCGACCTGCGAGAAATCGGGGTTGACCGTCCCGGTGGCGTTCAGGTTCTGGGAGAGTCCCCAGCGCAGGTTGCCGCCGGGCTGCGGGTCGCCCTTGTAGAGGTACCGAGGGGGGGGCCCCGCGACCGGAGCTCCGTCCACGTGCGTCGTGAACTCGGGGTTCAGGTCCATGACCAGGCCGCGACGCAGGCCGGTGAGACCCTGGAGGCGGCCCGACTGGATCAGGAAGCTCGCGCTGGCGCGCACGGTGGGCGCCCAGGTGTCTTCGTATCCGGTGTGCTGGGTGGTACGGACGATCTGGAGGCCCCAGTCCTGAGGGTCGGCGCTCTGGTAGCGGATGCTCTTGAACGGGATGCGGACCTCGACCTCGTAGCCCCAGGGCGTTACGTGGCCCCGCGACTGGTAGACGAAGTCGGGGCTGAGATCCACGATGCCGTCGAACCGGCCGGTGCCGACGCCGCCGCCGGCCGCGCCGGCGTCCTGGCCTTCGCTGCGCACGCCGTCCTGCTGGACGCCGAGGGGATTCACCGCGAAAAGCAGGGCGCGGCGGTGGTCGTCGTAGGTGTCGAGGAGAATCTGGACCTTGTCGTCGGCGTCGATATTGTCGCGATCGGCGAGCGTGGCGCGCACCACCGAGCCGTGGGCCTCGTAGGCCCGGATGCCGAAGTAGATCGCATCGGGTGCGTACCACACGAGCGCGACCGTCGAGTCCGCCGCGGGGCGGCTGTCGACGGGGCGGTACTGGGTGAAGCCGGTGAGCCGCGCGGCCTGCCGCCAGACGGGCTCGCCCAAGACGCCGTCGATGATGACCGCCGCCTCGAGACGCGGCGGGCGGACGCCGAGCTGGCGGGCGCGGCCGTCGTAGACGGGGCTCGGGCCATCACCGCTCTGGAAAAGGGCGAGGGCGAGGAGGGCGGGAACCATATGACAAAACTACAGCCGGGAAACGAGAAAGGGGAAACGGGAAACGTGGGCGATTCGTCACCCCGTTTCCCGTTTCTCGCTTCCCGTGTCCCGGCAATCCGACGCTTCGTCGGTTGAGGCGACTATTCGTACCGGAGGGCTTGGATCGGGTCCAGCTGCGCAGCGCGCTGCGCGGGCCAGATGCCGAAGAACAGGCCGACCATGGCGCTGAAGAAGAACGCCAGCAGGATGGCGAGCGGCGAGATCAGCGTGTTCCAGTGGAACATCTTGGACAGCACGATCGCGCCCAGTGAGCCAAACACCACGCCCATCATGCCGCCCGTCAGGCACAGGACCAGCGCCTCCACGAGGAACTGAAACAGGATGTTGTTCCGCGTGGCGCCGAGCGCCTTGCGGACGCCGATCTCGCGGGTGCGCTCCGTGACCGAGACCAGCATGATGTTCATGATGCCGATGCCGCCGACGAGCAGGCTGACCGCGGCGATGCCCGCCAGGAGCGCCCCGAAGGTCTGCGTGGTCTGCTGGAACGTGGCCAGGATGTCGGTCTGGTTGCGGATCTGGAAGTCGTTGTCGCCGCCCGGGCGGATGTGATGCATGCGTCGCATCACCCGCTCGATCTCGATCATCGCGAGGTTCATGTGGTCCAAGTCCACGACGCGGACGGTGATCGAGCGCAGCCGGTCGGGGCCGAACATGCGGTAGCGAGCGGTCTGCAGCGGGATGAGGATCTGCTCATCCGGGTTGTTGAACGATCCCTGGGCGCCCTTCTGACTCAGCACCCCGATGACCTGGAAGGTGATGCCGCGGATCTGGATGTCCTGCCCGATGATCGCCGCGGGGTTGGTGTTGAACATGTCGGGGATGGCCGAGCCGAGGACGGCATAGCGCTGGCGGGCGTCGTCCTCCCCGGGCGTGTACATGCGGCCGTAGGTGATGGTGTAGCTGTGCACCGGCACGTAGTTGGAGGTGGTGCCGACCACGCTCACGTTGATGTTCTGGTTGGCCTTTTTCACCTGGACGTTCCGCGACAGCTCGGGGACGACGGCGTCGATATAGCGCGCGCGCTGGGCGAGGGCGGTGTCGTCGTCCATGGTGATGCTGATCGCTCCCATGATGGCGATGCCGCCGCGGAAGTTCTGTCCCGGGAAGATGGTCAGCAGCGTCGGCCCCAGCGCCTGGATCCGGTCCTGCACGGACTTCTGCGCGCCGGAGCCAAGCGCGATCATGGTGATCACCGCGCCCACGCCGATGATGATGCCCAGCGTCGTGAGCAGGGACCGCAGCTTGTTGGCGCGGATCGCCTGCAGCGCGACCTGAATGATCTCGCCGAGCAACATGGCTAGTTCTTCGTAGTCCCGCTGCCGCCGCTCTGCTGGCGCAGCCCCGGCAGCCCACCGCCGGTCATGTTCTGGAAGCGGTTCTTCATGTCCGTCTGCGACTGCACCAGCGACGCGCTCGGCAGCAGCAGCACGGTGTCCTTTTCCGCCAGGCCGCTCGTCACCTCGACGTAGTCGAGGTCGGTGAGGCCGGTGCGGATGTTGACCGGCGTCGGCTTGCCATTGCGTAGCGCGAACACGATGTAGTTGCCGCTGAAGTTGTTGCTGCGGCGCATGCCTCCCCCTCCCCCTCCGGCGCCGCCGCGGCCCGTGAACTGCGAGAACACCTGGCGCAGCATCGCTTGCTCGGCAGGCGTGACCTCGCCGCCCGTGAAGCGCTTCTGCATGGCGGCGCGTACCTGCTCGGCTGTGACGCCCGCCGGCAGCGGGATCTGGCGGCCGTCGGCCGTCGTGAACACGTTGGCCGCCGGCTTCGTGCTGTCCCGCTTGCCCCCTTGGGGCGCGGGATCGCCGGGCCGTGCGGCGGACGGCGCGGCCTGGCCGAGCGACGTGCCGGTCCGCGCGGCCGTATCCCCGCCCATTCGGGGCGCGGGTGGCGGCGACGCCGCGGCGAGCTGCGCCTGCACGTCTTGCGGGTTGAGGCCCAGCACCTGAGCAGCGGACGCGACATCGCGTTGGGTGCGCAGCGCCGAGTTGGGAATCGCCAGCACGCCCTGCCGCTGGCCCACGTGGACCTCCACCTCGGCGTTCATGCCGGGCTTGAGCAGGTGCTCGGGGTTGAGGATGTTCACCAGCACCGGAAACATGGTGACGTTCTGCTGGACGGTGGCCTGCGGCTCGATCTTTCGCACGGTGCCCTGGAACGGCCGGCTGGGGTAGGCGTCGACGGTGATCGTCACCGGCAGGCCGGGCTGGACCTTCCCGATGTCGGTTTCGTCTACCATCGACTGGACCTGGACGGTGTCGAGGTTGGCCATCTGGAAGAGCACGGTGCCGCCGCCTACGTCGCGCGTGGGGCTCGAGATCACGGTGCCGAGTTCGACGTTCTTCTGGATGATGGTGCCGGCGAGCGGCGCGGTCACGCGCGTCTGGTCGTAGGCGATCTGCGCGTCGCTGAGGTTCGCCTGGGCGTTGACGAGGGCGGCCTTGGCCTGCGCGAAGGTGACCTTGGCGGCGTCGTACTCCGTCTGCGTCACCGCCTGCGCCCGGAAAAGGGTGTCCTCGCGAGCGAGCTGAGTCGCGGCATTCTGGTACTGCGCCTTCGCGACCTCCAGGTTCGCTTTCGCCTGGTCGAGGGCGCTCTTGGGCAGGCGTGGATCGATCAGCGCGAGCACCTGCCCCGGGTGCACGTCGTCGCCTGTCTGCACCCGCATCTCGGTGATCGCCCCCGACGCCTGCGACTTGACTTGCACGGTGAGGATCGGCTGGATCGTCCCCGACGCCGAGGCCGTGACGGTGATGTCGCGCCGCTCCACGGGGACCTTCTCGTAGAGCACCGCGGGTTGGGCCTTCTTGCAGGCGGCCAGGCCCAAGGCGAGGGCCGCCGCGGTCAGGAATCGCTTCACTGCTGTCCCATCCTCTCGTCACGCTCGACTTTGCCGTCGCGCAAATGAATCTGGCGGCGCGCGTGCGCCGCGATGTCGTGCTCGTGGGTCACCAGGACGATGGTCTGGCCGGCGCTCCACAGCTCTTCGAACAGTTTCATGATCTCCTCGCCGGTGGCCGAATCGAGATTGCCGGTGGGCTCGTCGGCGAGCAGGATGCTCGGGTTGTTCACCAGCGCGCGCGCGATGGCGACGCGCTGGCGCTGGCCGCCCGACAGCTCGTTGGGCCGGTGGTCCATGCGGTCGGCGAGCTGAACCCGCTCCAGCGCGCGCGCGGCCTGCTCGCGGCGCGCCTTGGCGCTCTCGCCCGCGTAAATCAGCGGTAGCTCTACGTTATGGAGTGCGCTGGCGCGGGGCAGCAGGTTGAACGTCTGGAAAACGAACCCGATCTCCTTGTTGCGGATCCGCGCCAGCTCGTCGTCGGAGAGATCGCTCACCTTCTGGCCGTTGAGCCAGTACTCCCCGGCGGTGGGGGTGTCGAGGCAGCCGATCAGGTTCATGAGGGTCGATTTGCCGGACCCCGACGGGCCCATGCAGGCCACGAACTCGTTGCGCTTGATCTGCACGTCGATGCCACGCAGGGCGTGCACGATCTCGCCCCCCATGTCGTAATCCCGCGTCAGGCTGTGCGTCAGGATGATGATATCGGGGAGGGGCGTGTCCCCCGTGTTGAATTCCATCGGCCGGAGGGCGGTCATAGGGCGCGCCCCACGAGCGCCTCGAGCGTGGCCCGGGCGATCACATAGTTGAAGCGGGCCTGCACCAGGCTCACCTGCGCCTGGGTCAGATTCGCCTGCGATGTCAGCAGGTCGAGGATCGTCGCCGCGCCGACGCGGTAGCGCTCCTGTTGCACGCGCATGTCTTCGGTGGTCGCCGCGACGTTCGCTTGGGCGATGTCGACCTGGGCGAACGCGGTCTCCAGGGCGGCGAGCTGCTGGGTGAGCTGGGCGTTCACCGCGCGGCGCGTGTCGTCCGCCTTCGACTGGGCGACGTCGTGCGCCACCGCGGCCGACGTCTGCTGCTGCTCGCGCGCGAAGCCATTGAACAGCGTCCAGGAGAGGCCGAAGCGCCACGAGTACGTCTCCGGGTAGCCCCCGCCCACGAAGCGCTCCCACGAGGGCGAGGCGGTGCCCTGCCGGTTGTCGCCGTAGGACACGGTCAGCGACGGGAAATACTGGGACCGCGCGGACCACACCTGCGCGCCCGCCGCGCGGGCCTGGGCATCGGCTTGCCGGACTGCCGGCGCCCTCGCCACGACCTCTGCGCGCAGGGTCGCCGTGTCAGGCACGGTGGGGAGGGCGGTGTCCGGTACGGCGCGCACCGGCTGGTCCACGCCGACCTGCCGACCGAGGGTGGCCTGGGCGAAGGCGAGGTTGGCCTGCGCCTGCAGCAGGGCCAAGCGCGCGTTGCCGACGTCCACCGCCGAGCGGAGGGAGTCTGAGCGAGTGGCCGAGCCGGCCCGCAGCTTGTCCACCGAGATCTGCAGCTCCTGCTGGGTGCGCTTCACCTGGGCTTCGGCGACCCGCACCAGCTCTTCGGTCGCGAGCGCGTTATAGAACGCCTGCTTGGTCTGGAGCGTCACCTGGAATTGTTGGTTCACGTAGCCGGCGTCGGCCGCGTTTTGGGTGGCCGCCGCGGCGCCGCGGTTGGCCAGCCGGCGGAATCCGGTGAACAGATCCAAGCTCGCCGACAGGCTACTCGTATATGAGTACTGCGGTGGCACCTGAATTCCTGTGGTCCGATCGATCACGCTCACGTTGCTGCGCGCCGCCGAGCTGGTGATGGTCAAGGACGGCAGGAACGCGCCCAGGGCGGCGCGGTAGCCGGCGCCGGCGTTGCGCTGGTCACCCTCGGCCTGGACCATGGCCGGCTGCACCTGCAGGGGGGGGGGGGGGGGGGGGGGGGGGCGGGGGGCGACTGCTGCTGCTGTGCCGCCAGGGGGGTGGCCAGGACTACGCTCAGGAATCCGCCGATCAACCGCATGCTAGTTTCGCCCTCCGTCCGTTTTGGATTTTGCACTGTCGCCCGCCTGGTGTTGATGCTCCAGCTCCGCGATGAGTCGCGCGTAGCGATCGCGTTGCAGGGAGTCGAGCTGGGCGCTGATCTCCCGTCGCATCTCCGCCCGCAAGGAATCGTAGCGCGGGTGCACTTCCCGCCAGATCGCCTCGGCCTCAGCGTGGTGGCGGGTGATCACCGCCCGCACCGAGTCGCGTTGCGGGGCCGACAGGTGCAGTTTCCCGGCGAGGAAGTCCACCATCGCGTCGGGCCCGCGGCGCGGCGGCCGGGGGTCGCCGCGCGACGCGGCCACCCCCCAGCCCGCCGCCCCGCCTGCGAGGAACACGGCGACGAGCAGCGCGATGGCCTGCGCCTTCGATCGGTTGAACATCATCACGGCACGACCTCCTTCATTGACGGCTTCCGTTCCTTACCGGTCCCGTTCCACCAACGACGTGAACACCACGCTCGCGTCCGGTGCCCGCGGGGACGAGAGCAGCGCATTGGCGCCCGCGCTGGCGGATGCTACCATGACGTCGTCGAGCGTCGTGGGCGACTGCATCACGCGCCCCACCGCGAACCCGGCGACGAGCGCGGCCGCCGCGGCCGCGGCGATGCCCGCGCGCGCCCAGCGCGCGAGGATTTCCCACGTTGCGTGGCCCCCCCGCCCCTCCGCCCGGGCCAGCACGCGGGCGACGAACGCAGCCGGGTCGCCCGGCTCGAGCGCGGCGCGCAGCGCCGCCCCCAGCTCCGGGTCGGGCCGATGATCGAACGGCAGCGACGGCTCCTTCATCCCTCCTCCTTCCAGTCCTGCAACAGCACGCGCAGCGCACGCCGTGCGTGGAACACTTCCGACCGCGCCGTGCCCTCGGGGATGCCGAGGATGTCGGCGATCTCGGCGTGGGAATAGCCCTCCACGTCGAATAACACCACCGCCAGGCGCCGGCGTTCGGGCAGCTGCGCCAACGCGACCCGCAGCCGCTCACCCAGCACCCGCAGCTCGGCGTCGTGGTCGGGGTGTGAAGCCCCGCCTGCGAGCTCCGGCGCCAGGGGCTCGGTCTGGCGCACCGCGCGCCGCCGGCGGCGGTCCGTCGCCGCGTTCGCCACGATCCGCATCAGCCACGGGCCGAAGGGACGGCGGGGGTCGTACTGGTCCAGCTTGACGAGCGCCGAGAGGAAGGCGTCCTGCGCGGCGTCGTCCGCATCGTCGGGATTCTGCAGCACGGCCCGCGCGACCCGCCGGGCCTGCGCCGCGAAGCGTTCCACCAGGGTACCGAAGGCCGCCCGGTCCCCGGCGCGCGCCCGCGCCGCCAGCTCGGCCTCGTCTCCCTGTGGTATACGCGCAACCCCGCCAGGGAGTTGGGACGGCGGATCAGTCCGCATCCATGGCCTCTTCCCGGGACCGCCGCCGCTCCAGGGCGAACAGCCCGAAGACGAGCGCCAGCCAGAACGCGCCGGCGGCCAACGTGATGCTCATCACATGAGGAAAGGCGAGCAGCAGCGTCCCCAGCCCGATGCACGTGCCCACGGCGGTCCACGCGATCGCCCGCCGCGCTCCTCCGGCGACCCGCCGCAGAGCGACCACCGCGACCGCCCCCAGCTCGTAGCCGGAGCGCTTGTGCGGCGCGGGGGGCACTGCCTCGGCCGGTGGCACGGCCGGCGCGCCGACCAGCCGCGCGGGGAGGCGGAGGCGGCGCGGCTGGAGCACGACCTCGCGGCTCGAAGCGAGGTCGCGTCGGAATTGCGCCGCCAGCGCTTCGGTCAGTGTGTTGCATTCAGCGAGGAGGTCGAGCTCGTAGTTCGTGAGCAGGCTCGGCACGTTCAGATTGCTCGAGCCGACACGGGCCCAGCGCCGGTCGACGAGCAACGTCTTCGCGTGCAGCATCGGCCCGCGCCACTCGAAGACGCGCACGCCGGCGTGCAGCAGCTCGCGGTAGCCGGCGCGGGTGAAGTTGCGGAGCACGGGCAGATCGCTGGTGCCCGGCACGAGCAGGCGCACGTCCACGCCGGCCTTCGCCGCGTCGAGGAGCGCGGCGTACAGCGGCGGTGGAGCCAGGAGGTACGCGTCCGTGATCCACAACCGTTCGGCCGCGGTTGCCGCGAGCAGCTGCACCGCCCGGTAGATGTGGGCGCGCCCCGGCACCCCTGCGATGACCCGGACCGAGGAGTCCCCGCACGCCGCCGGGTCGGCATCGAGCTCGTCGGCGGGGAGGGGATCCCCGGCGCGTCGCCACAGGCGCCCGAACGCCGCATCGAGCGCGGTCACGGCGGGGCCGCACACCCGCACCATCGTGTCCCGCCACGGCTGGCGGCCACGCGCCGGGTCGCCCGCCCACTCGTCGCCGATGCACAGACCGCCCACCATCGCCGTAAGGCCGTCCGTGACG
Source organism: Gemmatimonadota bacterium (assembly GCA_003223415.1). Lineage (GTDB taxonomy): Bacteria > Gemmatimonadota > Gemmatimonadetes > Gemmatimonadales > GWC2-71-9 > 13-1-40CM-70-15. Next base: position 11,793 of record QHUY01000015.1, on the reverse strand, counting down.
AGCAGCTTGCGGTGGTCGCGCTTCAGCACTTCGAGGGGACGCAGCGACAGCAGCCGGTGGAACGCCCGCACTTGGACACCGGCCTGGCGCAAGCGGTGCCAGAAGCGGCGGCTGGTGCCGACGGAGCCGAACGCGTCGTAGAGCACGCGCGCCCGCACGCCAGCGCGCGCGCGCTCGGCCAGCGCGTCGGCGAAGCAGCGACCGGTGTGGTCGTCGCGGATGATGTAGTTCTCGAGGTGGATCCAGCGCCGTGCCGCCGCGATGTCGGCGAGCATCGCCGCGAGGGTGGCCGGGCTGTCGGGATACTGCTCGAGCGTGTTCCCCGCGATTGGGCGGGCGCCCGCCGCGCGGTCGATGGCGAGGTCGAGCTCGTCGGTCACCCGGCCGGCGCCCCCCCCCCCGCCCCGCCCAGACCGAGGGCCGCCTCGACGGGACGCAGGGCTTGAATCACGAAGGTAATGTGCTCCTCGAGCGGTACGCCGAGTTCCTCGGCGCCCTGGCGCACCTCGTCGCGGTTGACGCCGCGGGCGAACGCCTTGTCCTTCAGCTTCTTCTTGACGGACGACACTTCGAGGTCGACGAAGCTTTTGGATGGCCGCACCAGCGCGCACGCGACCAGGAAACCGCACAGCTCGTCCACCGCGAACAGCGCCTGCGCCATCCGTGAGTCGCGCGGCACCCCCGTGTACGTCGCGTGTCCGAGGATCGCGCGGCACAGCGGCTCGGCCAGCTGTTTCTCCCGCAGCTGCCGCACCCCCCAGGACGGATGGTCCTCGGTGGGGGAGTGCGCGGGGTTGGGGAATCGCTCGTAGTCGAAGTCGTGCAGCAGCCCCACGAGGCCCCAGGACTCCGGGTCCTCTCCGTACTTCGCGGCATAGGCGCGCATCGCCGCCTCGACGGCCAGCATGTGCTGGCGCAGCGAGGCGGACCGGGTGTGCTCCTGCATCAGGGCCAGGGCTTGGTCGCGAGTCAATCCCATTGCACTCCCCACCGTTCCGCCCACAGCTGGGCCATCAGGATGGGCCAGAGCTTCCGGGCGTGGTTGGCCCGGCCGGCGCGGTGCTCGGCGAGGAGCTGCGGCACCCGATCGCCACCCAGGCGCGGCGGCGCGAGCAGGCGATCAGCGAGCGGCGCGAGGCCGGTGTTGAGCCACCGCGCCACCGGGACCGACAAGCCGCGCTTCTTGCGGCCGATCACGTCATCGGGCACGAGCCCGCGCGCCGCTTCCTTTAATATCGCCTTGGTGGTGAAGCCCCGCACCTTGAGGGCCGAAGGCGCCGGCAGCACCAGCTCCATCACCTCGCGGTCGAGGAACGGCGCGCGCGCCTCGATGGACGCGAGCATTGTCCCCCGGTCCACCTTCACCAGGAGGTTGTCCGGGAGGTAGGTGAGGAAGTCGAGCCACAGGAGGCGGTTCAGCGGGTCGTGCGTGGGGAACCCCGCCAGCAGGCACGCCAGCGCGCGGACGATTCCGGTGTCGGGGCCGAGCGCGCCGAACCAGGTGAGGTGCCGCTCGAGCGCCGGGAGCTCGGCGGCCGCTACCAACTGCTTGAGCAGGAACTCGAGGGTCACCTTGCCGGTGGACGTCGGCCAGCGGTTCACCAGCGCCGTGGCGGCGCGGCGCAGCAGGCGCGGCAGGCGCAGGTAGGCGCGCGCCGCCTGATGACCGGGGTAGGTGGGGTAGCCGCCGAACAGCTCGTCCGCCCCCTCGCCGGACAACACGACCTTGACGTGGGCCCGCGCGGCGTCGGCCAACAGGTAAGTGGGGAGGATCGCCGGGTCGCCCACGGGCTCGGCCAGCGTACGCGTGACTACCTCCAAGGCGTGACCGAGCGACTCGTCGTCGGCAGTGACGACGTGGTGCATGGTGCGGATGTGGTGGGTGACGGCCTCGGCGAACACGCTTTCGTCGTATCCACGCTCTACGAACTTGACCGAGTAGGTGTGGATCTGCTCCCCGGCTTTGACCCGCGCCGCCGCGGCCGCGAGGAGCGATGAGTCGAGCCCGCCGCTCGTGAACACGCCCACCGGCACGTCGGACATCAGCTCGCGCTCGACGGCGCGGAGCAATGTCTCGCGCAGCTGGGCTGGGCTCGCGAGGCGGGACGGAGCGCTGGCGGCGACCGCCGGCTCCCAGTACGGGGACACGTCGATGCGCGTCGGGTCGGCCACGAGCAGATGCGCCGGCGGCAGCTTGCGGATTCGCTCGAACATCGTGTGAGGAGCGGGCACGTAGCCGAGCGCTTGGTACAGGTGGGCGGCTTCGGTGTTCAGCCGGCGGAGCTGGTCCGGATAGACCAGCAGCGCCTGGATCTCAGAGGCGAACCGCAGCTCCCCGTCGACGGTCGTCCAGAAGAGCGGCTTCTCGCCCGCGCGGTCGCGCGCGAGGATCAGCGCTTGGCGGCGATCGTCCCAGATGGCGAGGCCGAACATGCCCTCGAGCCGTCCGACCGCGTCCCGCCCGTACCGCTCGTAGAAGGGAACGATGTTCTCGATGTCCCCGTGCGAGCGGAACGGATAGCCCCATCCCGTCGCTTGCGTGCGCAACTCGCGCGCGTTGTAGATCTCGCCGTTGCAGACCATCCAGACCGCGCCGTCGGCGCTTTGAAACGGCTGGTCGCCGGTCGTGAGGTCCATGATGGCGAGGCGCCGCGCGCCGAGGCGGGCGCGCTCGTGCCCGACGATCCGCTCCCCGTCCGGGCCGCGGTGCTGAAGCGTGGCGGCCATTTGCGCAATGCACTCGGGGTGCTTGAGCGGCGCTCCCGTGACGGACACCGCTCCGAAGATGCCGCACATAACCTCAGCCTCTCACCTCACCGCCGTTCCCCCGCTCCGCGCCGCGGAGAGGGGGCCAGGGAGTGAGGTCCTGGGGGGCGGCACGGCCCGTAGGCCGCGTACCGACCGTCCTCGTACAACAGCGGCAGGCCGCCCGCCGCGAGGGCACCGCGCGTGTCGCGATCGCCGTTGCGCGTCACGAACACCGTGGGCGCAGGGCACCGCTCGAGAATCGTCCGCCAGACGAGGGGAGCGAGCAGCGGCGTGCCCGGTTGGTCGCGGAGCCGCTCGGCATGGTCGGCGATGTAGTTGCTGGTGAATTCGCGCGCGGTCGCCGAGGCGAGGTAGATGCGATGGCGCAGGTAGAACGGGAGCGAAGGCGGGTAGGCCGCAATCCCGACCACCTGGCCGTCTTCCCTCCGCCCCTCCGCTCCCCGACCGCTCACCGCGGCCGCCAGCGCGGCGGCGGAGCGGTCATCGCCCACGGCGCGGAGCAGCCGCCCGGACACGAAGGGCATGGCGATCACGGTCGCGGCCAAGGCGGCTGCCGTGAGGGTCGGGCGGGTCAGCCGAACGCCCAGCCAGCAGAGGACCGCCGTGGCGAGCAGGACCGTGCCGAGGGCGAGCGCGGTGGGGGGGATCGCGGCTCGCTCGGCGGAGGTGAGCGAGATCGGGGCCGGCATCCAGACCGTGAGCGACACGAGCAGCAGGCCCAGCACCGCGGCGAGCGCGACGTACGTCTTCCAGGCCACTGCCGGACCGGCGCGCGCCCAGGCGCGCGCGGCCGCGAGCGCCACCGCGGGCATCACGGGAAGCAGGTACTGCGGCAACTTGGACTGGCTCAGCGAGAAGAAGGCGAGCGGCGCCAGCACCCAGCAGGCGAGCAGCAGCGGCTCGCGCGCCTCGGGGTTCACCCTCCGCGCGAGCCAGGCCCAGCGCCAGCGCCCGCCCACGAGCCGCGCCAGCCCCGGCACGATCCAGGGGAACGCGGCGACGGGCAGGATCGGCAGGTAATACCACAGCGGCGCGGTACGGTGGAAGCTCCGCGTCGTCACGCGCTGCAACGTCTCTCGCACGAAGACGTAGCGAGGGAACTCCGGGATCCGCAGCGAGACGAGGACGAACCACGGCAGGGCGATCACGCCGAATACCGCGAGGCCGCGTAGCGGGAAGAGGCGCCGCAGCGGCGCTCCCGTGAGTAGGGCCCACGGCACCATCACACAGATCGGGATCGCGATGGCGACGGGCCCTTTGGTGAGCGCCCCGACGCCGATCGCCGCCCAGGCGAGCACCGCTCGCTCTTCGGCGAACGCGAGGATCGCTGCGGTCGTGCACAGGCTGAGCGTGCTGTCGAAGATCGCGGCGCGGGCATAGGCCATCGCCATCGGCATGGTGGCCAGGGCGAGCCCGGCGAGCCAGCCGGGATCCGGCCCCCAACGTCGCCGTGCGAACCCGACGACGAGCACGATCGTAGCGATGGTCGCGAGGAGCGCGGGGAGCCGCGCCGCGGTTTCCGTGGGTCCCAGCACCTCCATGGCGGCGGCGGCGGCGGCGAAGTAGACGACCGGCTTGTCGAGATACGGGAGGCCGTCGAGGTGCGGGAGGAGATAGTCGTTCCCGGCGGCCATTTCCCGCGCCACTTCCGCGTTGCGCCCTTCGTCAGGGTCGAAGAGACGGTAGCCGTTCAGGTTCCAGCCGAGGGCCAGCACGGCCGCGAGCACCAGGAACGGCAACCGGGCGGACGGGGCCGGAGCGGTCAATTGAGCGGCGTTTGCTGCTCGCGTCCGCCCCCCCCCCCCCCCCCCGCCGGCACCTGGCTCACCGTGATCGGGACCGTCGCTTTCTCCTCGCCGTCGATGGTGATCTGGAAGCGGTACAGCCCCGGGTGGGGGAACGGAACGTCGAAGACGAGAATCGCCGCGGCTTCGATATCCACGACCCCGGCGGGCGGCTCGGCGAACGACACCTGGCCGCTGCCGCCGAGGATCTCGATGCCCTGCTCGTCCGCGAGGTGGATCTGCACCCCATGCTCGCCGATCTCGGTGCGCTTGCCCTTCAGCCGGAGCACGAGGTGCAGGCGCGGGTGCATCGCGGGGAATTGCTGCACCCAGATGTGCTGGAAGATTCCCAGGACGGAGATCTTGCCGGCCTGGTCGACGAGAGCGTAGTCGGATACGACGGCAAAGTCGAGGTGCATAGGAGCCGTCAGCCGTCAGCGATCAGCCGTCAGTCTGCTGATGGCTGACCGCTGATGGCTGATGGCTATTTCCTCGTAAACGCCACCCATGCGCGCGTTGTCTCCCACTCGAGTTTGAGCACGCCGCCCCCCGCCCCCCCCGTCCCCTGAGACTCTACCCGGATCAGGAACTGCTCGACCGGCTGCGGGAGCTTCTCCACCTGCATGTCGACCCGCACGAAGTCGGAGTCGGCGGCGTAATCCGTGCCCCAGAGCGGTGCCCGCCGGGGATCGGCGCACTCCGCGGCCGTCTTGCAGGGTGCCTTGGTCTGCTTGCTGATGATCAGCTTCCATCCCGACGGAGACGGCAGGGTGAACAACGTGTAGGTGCCGGCCGGGATAGTCGTGCCGCCGATCACCAGATCGGCCGAGGTGGTGAAGCGGGTGGCGGCGTTGGCGCCGGCGCGCCACACCTGATTCCACGGCACGACCGCATCGCCGAAGATCTTGCGACCGCGCGTCGAGGGCCGGCTGTAGTCGACGGCGATGCTGGCGCCGCCGATCGTTGTACGGACCGAGTCGGGTGGCGACAGCCGGCCAAGCGGCCGGCCGGCGAACGCGGCTTTCAGGGCCTCGAGGTCGAGCGTCGCCACTCGGACCGCGGTGAACTTCTCCGAGGTGGCGCGCCCGTCCACGGCGAGGATGCGGCCCGCGGCGTCAAGCCGGAACGAGGTGGTCGTCGGGTCGTCCAGGAATCCGACGGTCGCCGAGTCGGGGCGTACCACCCGGACGAGGCGAGCGGACGGCTGGGCGTCGCCGGGGGAGATCAGGCTCAGGGTGGTTTGGGCATTCCCTGCCCCCGCGCGGGCGCGCGCGAAGTACAGCTCGTAGAGCGCATAGGAGTAGCCTACGAGCGGCATCGCGCCTCCGGGCGTAGCCGCAGGGACCGACAGCGCGCTGTCCAAGAACGTGCCGGCGAACAGGGTGGAGTCCGCCGTGAAGGTTCCGACCAGGTGTAACGCCGGCTGCGTGGCGCCGCCGGCGAAGAGGCGCGTGTTCGTGAATTCATAGCGCGTCACCCGTCCGTCGGCGGCGAGGCTGGCGGTGTAATGGCGCCACACGACCGGGGCGTTGTTGCGCACGATCATGTCGCCGGTGAGGGTGGTGGCGGTGCGGGTGTACCGCTCGACCGCCACGGTGTCCTTGCCGAGCGTGACGACGAAGGCGCCGGACGTGCCTTGGGCTACGAGTATCGTCGGTACGAGGGCGGCGGTGAACAGACAAGCGGCGATGCGCATACACGCTCCGAAGCTGATGGCTGACGCCTGATGGCTGACGGACTCAGCTCACTCGAATCGACCTCACTTCGTCGTTCTGGGCGATCGTGTTCACGACCTCCATGCCCTTGGTGACCTGTCCGAACACCGTGTGGACGCCGTCCAGATGGGGTTGGGGGGCGTGGCAGATGAAGAACTGGCTGCCGCCCGTGTCCTTGCCGGCGTGCGCCATGGCGAGCGTCCCGGCCACGTGTTTGTGCACGTTGCGCTGGGTCTCGCACTTGATGGTGTACCCCGGCCCGCCCGTGCCGACGCGGCCCTTGCCGGTCTTCGAGTAGGGGTCGCCGCCCTGGATCATGAAGTTGGGAATCACGCGGTGGAACCTGGTCCCGTCGTAGAAGCCCGCGTTGGCGAGCTTTTCGAAGTTGGCGACGGTGTTCGGCGCCTCGTCCGCGTACAGCTCGAGCTCGATGCTGCCCTTGGCGGTGTCCAGCATGGCTTTCTTGTTCGGCATTCAGGTCTCCAGCGCGAGGTTCTCTTCCACCTGTCGCACGTTCTTCATTCCTACAATCACGGTCGAGACGGCCTGGTTGTCCAGCACGAACTTGAGGGCGAGCCGCGCCGCTGTGGTTCCCGCCTTGTCGGCGAGCTCGCGCACCCGCTGGCCCAGCGCGGCGACCTGCTGCACGTACTGGCGCGGCATGCGGGCGCGGATGTCGCCCTTCTCCCACACGCTGTCGGGGCGGTACGTGCCCGCGAGGAAGCCGTTGGCGAGCGGCTCGCGCGCGATCACACCGATCCCGGCCGCCCGCGCGGCCGGCAGGAACTGGTCTTCGGCCTCGCGCCGGGCGAGGTTGTAGACGATTTGCACCGTGTCCGGCATCGTCGCGTGGACCGCGGCGATCCCCTCCTCCGGCGGGTGCACCGAAACGCCGTAAAACCGGATCAGCCCCTCGCGCTTCAGGTCCTCGAGGACGCCGTACGTCTCCATGGTGGAGATCAGGTTCATCGGCGGGTTGTGGAGCTGCAGCAGGTCGATGTAGTCGGTGCGCAGGCGCTGCAGGCTTTGCTGGACCGCGAAGCGCACGTAGCCGGGCGTGAAGTTGACGTCGTGGGAGACGGGAAGCGGCGCATCCGGAGGGATCTGCTCGAGCGGTGTGCCCGCGAGTTGCGCGAGCCGATCCTTGAGCAGCGGATGGACGTCGCGGTTGTAGAAGTTGCCGCCGACTTTGGTCGCGAGGATCACCTCCGGGCGCACCCCCGACAAGGCCGCGCCGATCAGCTCCTCGCTGTGACCGTGGCCGTACACGTCGGCCGTGTCGAAGAAATTGCAGCCGTGGTGGAACGCGGTGCGGATGGCGCGGAACGACTCGGCGTCGTCGGTGGGGCCGTACGAGTTGCCGTATTGGTTGCCGCCCACGGCCCAGCCGCCGAACCCGATTTCGCTGACGGCGAGACCGGTGCGCCCGAGGATGCGCAGGTTCACGGGAGTAGCCCCCGGAGCTCCTCGGGGGTCGCGACCGGAAGCGAGCAGGTCGTCCCGACGCACACGGTCGCGGCCGACCGCTCCGCGATCCTGCGAACGACGACCTTGCGGGGTCGATAGGTCTGCAGCGCCACGAGGTGCATGTCGCAGCCGGCCCCCTGGCCCCGGGGCCCGGATACCTCGATTCTCGTTCCCGGGTGCACCGCCCAATCGATCGCGCGCGCCAGCGTCGCGCCGTACAGTGAGAGCTCGACCGCCGTGCCGGCGAACGCCCCGAGCTGGCGGTCGAGCTGTGCGCGCCATTCCTTCCGGTCGGTGAGGGCCCAGAGGCGTGCCAGCACCAGCGCGGCGACGCCGTTTGGGGCCGGCGTGGGCGAGTCCTGCACGGGCTTGGCGCGCGTGGTGAGATAGGCGACGCCGGTGGCTCCCCGGTCGCGCGCCACGTCGAAAAACCCTCCGGCTGCATCGTCCCAGTGGGCTGCCGTACAATAGGCCATCACCCGCGCCGCCCGCGCGAGCCAGTCCTCGTTGCCGGTCGCTTCATAGGCGTCCAGGAACGCCGCGGCGCTCTGCACGTTGTCCTCCAGCATGCCGCGCGGCTCGGCGCGACCCAGAACGTGCGCGACCCCCGAGTCCTCCGTCCAGGCGTCCTTCCAGATCCGCTCCAGCACCGCGAGCGCGAGCGCGTTGCACTCGGGCCGGTCGAGCACGGCGCCGGCCTGCAGGAAGGCGGCGGCCAGCATCGCGTTCCAGCTCACGTAGGCGGTGCGATCCACGAACGGCGCCGGCCGGCGGTGCCGCGCGGCCTTGAGCTTCACCCGCGCGGTCTTGAGCAGGGGCCACTCGTCGTCGCCCGCGGGGTCGCGCTTCCACCACAGCACGTTCTTCTTCGGGTTGTGCTGCATCTCGCCCGGGTCTTCGACGTCGTACACCCGCCGGACCACGTCGAACTCCCGCTCGCTGAGGACGGCCCGCGCCTCCTCCGGGGTCCAGGTCCAGTAGTCGCCGTCATCGTGCGGTCCCACGTCGGCGTCCTGGGAGGTGAAGAAGGCGCCGGCCTCGCGATCCGAGAGGACCTCGAGCACCCAGTCGACGATTCCCGTCGCCACTTCCCGGAACAGCGGCGCGCCCCAGGCCTGGTAGGCCGAGAGGTAGGCTTTGAGCAGTTCGGCGTTGTCGTAGGCCATTTTCTCGAAGTGCGGGACGATCCACCGCTCGTCCACCGCATACCGATGGAACCCGCCGCCCACGTGGTCGCGGATGCCGCCCCGGGCCATGGCGGTGAGCGTTTTCTCGACGACCTCGCGTGCCCAGTCGAGGCCCGTGTCGTGCCAGCGAGCGATCAGGAATTCGAGGGCGGCGGGGTGCGGGAACTTGGGCGACGTGCCGAACCCGCCGTAGCGGACGTCGAACAGCCGCGCCATCTGGTCCGCCGCCTGTTCGACCAGCAGGGGCGTCACCGGGCCGGGCTTCGCCTCGTTCAGCGTCTCGGCGACGTGCTGGTGGATCGCCTGGGCGTTCTGCGCGACCTTCTCCCGCTCCTCGCGGTACAGCCGCGCCACGTGCTGCAGCACCGTGGCGAACCCCGGGCGGCCGTAGGGATTGTCGTCGGCCGGAAAGTAGGTGCCGCCGAAGAACACCTCGCCAGCCGGGTTCAGAAACGCGGTCAGCGGCCAGCCTCCCTGGCCGGTGAGCGCGGCGACGGCGCGCTGATAGCGCACGTCCACGTCGGGGCGCTCGTCGCGGTCCACCTTGATGCAGATGAAGTCGCGGTTCAGCAGCTCAGCGACGTGCGGGTCCTCGTACGATTCCCCGTCCATCACGTGGCACCAGTGGCACCACACGGCGCCGATGTCGAGCAGGATCGGCTTGTCCTCGGCCCGGGCCTGCGCGAACGCCTCGTCGCCCCACGGGCGCCAGTGTACAGGCTGGTGAGCGGCGGATTTGAGGTAGGCGGAAGGCTCGGTGGCGAGGAGGTTGGTCACTGGGCCTGTTCCAGATAGCGCACCGCCGTCCGGGCCAGCAGCTCCGCCCCGATCGGCAGCGCGTCCTCGTCGATGTCGAACGTCGGGCTGTGGTGCGGCGAGGCTTTCTTACCCGGCGGTGCCGAGCCGACGAACGCGAAGCAGCCGGGGACCTGACGGAGGAAGTACGACATGTCCTCGCCTCCCATGGTCCGAACTCCCCCGATCACACGCTCCTTCCCTACGATTTCTTCCCCTACGTCCTTCATCAACGCCGTCATTTTTTCGTCGTTGGCCATCGGGCCGCTGAGCCGCCGGTACCGCACCTCGGCGCTCGCCCCGAACGCGCCGGCGATCCCTTGCGCCGCCTCCTCGACGAGTCGTTGCGCCTCCTCAAAGAACTTGCCGCCGAAGGTCCGGACCGTGCCGCGCAGGTCCGCACGCCCCGGGATCACGTTGAAGGCGTGCCCGGCGCTGACCTGCGTGACGGAGACGACCCCTTCCTCGAACGGATTGCGACGGCGTGAGACGAGGCTCTGCAGCCCGGTCACCACGTGCGCCGCGATCAGCACGGGGTCGATCGTCTGGTGCGGCGCGGCGGCGTGCCCGCCCCGGCCGAGGATGGTGATCTCGAACTCGTCCACCGAGGCCATCACCGGCCCCGGCATGATCCCGATCGTGCCGACGGGCAGGTCGTTCCACAGATGGATCCCGAACGCGGCGTCCACTTTCGGCGCGTCGAGCACGCCGTCCCGGATCATCGCCTGGGCGCCGTTGCTGATTTCCTCGGCGGGCTGAAAGGCGAACTTCACCGCGCCCGGCAGCGACAGGCTCGCCAGACGCCGGGCGACCTCGAGCCCGATCGCCACGTGGCCGTCGTGGCCGCAGGCGTGCATGCGGCCCGGATGCGTCGATTTGTAGGGGAGTTCGTTCGCCTCCTCGACGGGCAGCGCGTCCATGTCGGCGCGCAGCATCACGCACTTGCCTTGGCCCCCCCCGCTCCCCCCTCCCCCCACCCTCTTCACGGCGACGACGCCGGTCTGACCGACGCCGGTCTTCACCTGGTAGCCGAGGCTCTGCAGCCGCTCCGCGACGAGCGTGCTGGTGCGCGTCTCCTGGAACCCAAGCTCCGGATGCTGATGCAGGTCGCGGCGCGTGGCGACGAGGGCATCCCGGTCTACGGGCGGGAGGGTTAGCGACATCCCAGCCTCCGTTCGGGAGAGCGCCTCATACCCTGGAGCTCGGACACCATTTGTTCACCACACACGCCTCGCACTTGGGCCGCCGGGCGATGCACACGTTGCGCCCGTGCAGGATGAGCAGGTGCGAGAACAGCGTCCACTTCTCGCGCGGCACCAGCGCCATCAGGTCGCGCTCGATCTTCTCGGGGGTCTGCTCCCGGCTGAGTTTGAGCAGCCCGGAGAGCCGCTGCACGTGCGTGTCCACAACCACGCCCTCGTTCTTCCCGAAGGCGTTGCCGAGGACCACGTTGGCCGTTTTGCGGCCGACGCCGGGGAGCTCGATCAGCGCTTCCATGGTGTCGGGGACCCGGCCGCCGTGCCGCTCCACCAGCGCCTGGGCCATGCCGAGAATCGATTTCGTCTTGTTGCGGAAGAAGCCGGTGCTGTGGATCTCCTCCTCGAACACCTTGGGATCAGCGGCGGCGAAGGCGTCGGCCGTCCGGTACTTCGCAAACAGCGCCGGGGTAACGATGTTCACCCGGGCGTCGGTGGACTGGGCCGACAAGATCGTCGCGACGAGCAGCTCGAGCGGATTGGCGTGCTCCAGGGCGCACTTCGCGTCCGGGTAGGCCCGCTCGAGGAGGGCGATGATCGTGCGGGTGCGTCGCTTCCTCGCCGCGAGGGGTTCGGCTCCCCGCCCCCCCTTCCGTGTCGGCCGCGCCGGTTTCGACCTCATGCCGTCCGTCGTTTCCGCGCGTACCCGAGAAACGCATCGGCGTCGCGCGTGTTGAGCACGTCCCGGGCCTCGAGCCACCCCTTACGGGCGATCCCCACTCCAACCGGCACGTTCGCCATCCCCGCGACGGAGTGCGCGTCGGCGCCGATTGAGATCGTCACCCCGAGCTCGCGCGCCCGCCGCACCTGGCGCCAGTCG
>QHUY01000057.1 GCA_003223415.1 Gemmatimonadota bacterium | reverse complement strand
CGTGCCCGCACGTGGACCCGGACGGGTTTTGCCACCAGCTCCTCGAGAGCAGGTACGACAACAACGTCGCCGAGGTGCTGATCACGATTCCCGACCGCGTCGGCAAAACCGGCTTCGGCCCGGGGGCGGGGAACATCACGAACACCGAGCTGATCGACGACGAGAATCGGCCGGATAAGACCTGAACGACGTCGAGTAAGAACGTCGAGGAAGAACGTCGAGGGGAGTCGTGGGGACGATTCCCCTCGACGTTTTTCCTTGATCCCTTACCTCGACGCCGCCCAGGTGTTGTTCCCCCGCGCCACGTCCGGGTAGATCCCCTTCGGGTCGATGGTCACCGCGACCACCGGCTTCTTCGTCGCCACCCCGTAGGTGAACCGGCTGCCCAGGTTCCACATCTCGATCGGCAGCTCGCGCGTCTCCTTCGACCCGTCCGCGTAGCGCAGCTCCAGCGTGACCGGTAGCATCATCTCCTTGCGGTTCGATAGGTAGATGAATGTGGTATCGCGGCCCGCCGTGACCGAGTCCACCGCCTGATCGAGCCGGGCGGTCGTGTAGATCCACTCACGCCAGAACCAGTCGAGGTCCTTCCCCGAGACATTCTCGATCGTCCGGAAGAAATCGGCCGGCTGCGGGTGCTTGAATTGCCAGCGCCGCACGTACTCGCGCATCCCGCGCTCGAACGTCTCGCGGCCGAGCACCGCGTCGCGCAGGATCGTGAGCATCAACGCCGGCTTCTGGTAGGCCGCCCAGGCGAGGTCGCGCTGCTCCACCGGCTTGTCGATGAGCGGTTGCTCGGGGCCGGGCACGGCCGAGACCTGGTAGTCGGCGAGCAGCTCGCGGCGCACCGTGTCGCCGTAGGCGGTCCCCTTGAAGTAGCCTTCCGCCGCGCCGTAGTCGATGAAGGTGTTGAACCCCTCGTCCATCCACGGGTACCGTCGCTCGTCCGAGCCGACCATCATCGGGAACCACTCGTGCCCGAACTCGTGCATCAGGACCCAGTACTGGTCTTCCCGCTTCTCGAGCGACGGCACGAAGGTAATCATCGGGTACTCCATCCCCTCGACCAGCCCCTCGACGGTGGTCGCGTGCGGCCAGGGGTACATCCCCCAGGTCTCGCTGAAGTGCTGGATCGTGAACCGTGCCATCTTGTTCGCCTCTTCCCACGGCGCGGCCTCGGGATGGTAATAGGTCTCGATCAGGACCCCGTGCCACGTGCTGGCGTCCCAGCGCAGGTCGGGGCCGGCAGCCCAGGCGAAGTCGCGGACGTTGGAGGCGGTGAAACGCCAGGTCTTGGTCCCGGGCGTGCGGCGTGCGCCGTTCGCCGACGCCTCTGCCTTGGTGATGATCTGCACACGCTCTGCGGAGCCCCGGGCGCGGGCGAGGCGCGCGCGCTGCTCGGCAGTCCATACCTCCGCCGGCGTCTGGACGGTGCCCGTCGCCGCGACGACGAAGCCGGCGGGCAGGGTGAGGCTCACGTCGAAGTCGCCGTACTCGAGGTAGAACTCCCCCGCGCCGATATAGGGCAGGGGATTCCAGCCGTGCACGTCGTCGTAGACGGCCAGGCGCGGGTACCACTGGCCGATCTCGTAGAACCGGGAGCCGATGCGCCCCATGCGGCCACCGCCGTAGGGCGGGACGGGAAAGTGCCAGCCCACCTCGAACGTGAATGCGCTGTCGGGCAGGAGCGGCCGCGGCAAGTCCACGCGCATCATCGTGCCGTACTCGGTGCGGCCGAGCGGCTTGCCACCGGCGGTGAGCCTGTCGATCGCAATGCCGCCGAGGAAGCCTTTGCCGGTGAAGTCGAACACCGCGCCGCCGGCGAAGTGCAGCGGCGGCTGGTTCAGCTGGTAGGTGATGCTGCCCGGCGCGAAGATGTTCTGCTCGATCTGCACCCACAGGAAGTCGAGCGCGTCGGGGGAGTGGTTGACGTAGCGGATGCGCTCGCTGCCGGTGAGCACGTTCGCGCCGGTGTCGAGTGTAGCGCGGGTCACGTAGTCGGCGCGTTGCTGCCAGTACCGCGGCCCCGGGGCCCCGGCGCTGCTGCGGACCGTCGTGGGCGTCGGCAGCGCGAGCGCGCGGAAGGGGGAGGAGTCGGCGACGCTTTGGAGCGCCAGGAGAGAGACGGTGAGCAGGGTGAGCATGGGGTCTCCCGTTCAGGATTGCGGATTTCGGATCACAGCGCCGCCCCGATGACCCGCGCCGCGCGGTGCGCGATCGCCATGATCGTGAGCATCGGGTTCACCCCGGACGCGGTGGGGAACGTGCTCGCGTCGGCCACGAACAGCCCGCCGATGCCGTGCACTTGATTGTCGGGGTTCACCACCGAGGTGCGCGCATCGCCGCCCATCCGGCACGAGGCCATCTGGTGGAACGTGACGAGGAGCAGGTCGTTGGGGCTGTACCCGGCCGCATCAACCCGCCCTCCCCAGCGTGCCCGGGCGCCGGGCCCTTCGTCCGGGCGATACGCGACCCACCGGGATTGAGGCGTCCAGATCTCCCGGGCCCCAGCCGCCTCGAGCAGCTCGGCAGCGGCGGCGATTGCCCGACGCAGGTGCGCCGTGTCGTACTCCGAGACGCGATAGGACACGACGGGGGTCCCGTCGCGGTCCACGGTGACCCGGCCGCCGTCCCGGTCCCGCAGCAGGATGCCGGCCAAAGCCACGTGCGGCAGCCGCGTCATCAGGTCGCGATGGTCCCGGGCGGACTCCCACGGGAAGGCGAGGGCTGCGAGCGACGGGTGGATCGGCACCGTCTCGAACTTGAAGCCGTATCCACGGTCCAGGTCGGCGAATTCGTCGGAGTAGTGCCCCTGCAGCGTACCGGTCCAAGGGCGGACCTCCTCGTCCATCAGGCCGAAGACCGCTGTCGCGGGATGCAGTGCGAGGTGCCCACCCAGCGTCGGCAGGTCTACCCCGGAGCGCAGCAACAGCGCGGGGGAATGGATCGCGCCGCCGGCGACCACCGTCGCCCGCGCCCGCACCCGCAGGGCGTATGGCCCGACGCGCGCTTCGACGCCGACCGCGTAGCGGCCTTCCAGGATCACCCGCCGGACCTCGCAGTCCACGACGATCCGCGCCCCGCAGTCGGCTGCGTCCTGGAGGTACGTGACAAGAGTCGACTGCTTGGCGCCGCGGCGGCAGCCGAAGCCGCAGTAGCCGCACTCGTCGTCCTGCGGGCAGCCCCGCGTGTCGCGCGGCAGGAAGCCGTGGTCCCATTCGAGGCGATCGAGGCCGCGGATCAGTACCTCGTCGCGCCCGCTGGGCCGGCACTCGTCGGTGTTCACGTTGACGCGCCGCGCCACGGCGTCGAGTGAAGCCGAGAACTCGGGGCCCAGGAAGTGCGGCAGGTTGTGCTCGTCCGCCCATTGCTCCCGCACGCCGTCGGGCGTGCGGAAGCCGGTGGTGTAGTTGACCACCGTGCCGCCGCCGAGGCAGCTCCCCTGCAGGATGACGAGGCCGAGGTCGTCCGTGGCGCGGAGGCCCCCGGCGTCGTACAGCCGCCGCAGCGCGTCACCTTCGCGGTGGGTGAAGTCGGCCTCGGCGACGTAGCCTCCCTTCTCGAGCACGATCACGTCCTTGCCAAGAGCGGCGAGCTCCCCTGCGACGACGCCGCCTCCGGCACCCGAGCCGATTACCACCACATCGCAGTCGAGCTTCGTGTCACCCGTGACGGCGAGCGGCTGGATGCGCTTCGGCATCGGCGGCGGCGGCCCGAGCGGGCCGGGGTACTTGAGGTCGGCCCACACCGGGCTCTGCCCCGCGGGGTCGGTGGCCGTGTAGTAGAGCACGGTCGCGAGGCGCTTGAGCGCCTGGAACGCCCTGCGACGCAGGCCGAGGCGGCTCGTCGCCCAGCCCGCCAGATAGCGCTCGCGCTGCGGGGGCGACATCGCCGTGAAGCGGCGGGGGATGCCGGCGAGCGCGAAGTTGACGGCGCGGCTCTCGAGCATGCCGAGCAGCTGCTCGAGCTCCGCGCGGTCGGCGGCGCGCGGCAGTCGGCCCACCGCCTCGACCAGCCGTTCGGCGAGCTGCACGCGCGCGCCGTCCGGGACGAACGTCTCCGCCAGGGCGCCGAGGGTGCGGACGGATTGAGGTTTCAATGCTCCTGGACGACGTTGAACTTGAAGCCGTCCGGGTCGCTGATCGTGAACACGCGGGCCCCCCAGGGCATGTCCCTGGGCTCCTGGTCGAGCACGCCGCCGCGCCCCTTGATCTGCATGGCGAGCGCGTCAATGTCCTGAACAGTGTTGAGCCACAGCCGCATGCCTTGGCCCTTCTTCCGGTCGCGGCCCTTCGCGAAGTCGTCCTGGCTCAGCATCACCGACGCGCTGCCGGCAGCGAGCTCTACCCCCACCATCTTCCCGCCATCCTCCCAGCGGTCCTTCACCGTGAATCCCAGGACGTCTCGGTACCAGGCGATGCTGCGCTGAAGGTCGTTCACCGTCAGACCCGTGGCTACGCTGCGGGCGCGAAACGATTCGGGCTGCTGGCGTGGTGTCCGCCGCGGGCGGGGCCGGGCGCGTGCAGGGGAACGCTTGACTCTCTTCTTGGTGGCCATGATCTCTCCTGGTGATGTCGCCGGCCTCAAGCGTAGCCGCGGACCCGCGCCCACGCCAGATTAAGGAAACCCAGGGAGCGAGGCGGACGATGGCCACGACGAGCACGGCGACGGCGATGTGGGAAGGCAAGCTCAAGGACGGGAAGGGCACCTTCAAGGCCGGGAGCGGGGCGTTCGGCGGCACCTACACCTTCGCGACCCGGTTCGAGAGTGCGAAGGGCACGAACCCTGAGGAGTTGATCGCGGCGGCGCATGCCGCCTGCTTCAGTATGGCCCTTTCGGCCGGGCTCGAGAAGGCGGGCACGCCGGCGACCCGGATTGAAACGCAGGCGCGCTGCACCATCGACACGGTGGGGGGCGCACCGACAATCACAACCATTGCGCTGAGCGTGCGGGGGACCGTGCCTGGAATCGATCAGGGACGATTCCAGAAGGCGGCTGAAGAGGCCAAGAGCGGTTGCCCGGTGTCGCGGGCGCTCAAGGGCAACGTGACCTTGACCCTGGAGGCGAAGCTGGGGTAACGGCGTGACCTGGTTCGTCTACATGCTCCGCTGTCGGGACGGCTCCCTGTACACCGGCATCACCACCGATCTGAGGCGTCGCATCGCCGCCCACCGCGCCGGGAAGGGAAGCCGCTACACGCGGTCGCGCCTTCCGGTGCGGCTCGTCTACCGCGAGCGCCGCGCCACGCTGGGGGGTGCGCTAAAGCGGGAGGCGGCAATCAAGCGATTGAGCCCCACCGCCAAGCGCCGGCTCGTGCGGAAGTCGGAGGGCGGGTGAAGCTGCGACCGTGGGATTGGGCCGGGGTCGGGGTGGCGCTGGCCTGTGCGGCGCTGTTCGTGCGCCTCGGCGTCTGGCAGGTGCACCGCCTGCAGCAGCGACGCGCTCGGAACGCCAGCATCGCGGCGCGGCGCGCACTCCCGCCGATTGTGCTCGGCGCTACGGCAGGGGCAGGGGGGGGGGAACTCGCACCCGATTCCGTCCAAGACCGCCGCGTCACAGCACGCGGCACGTACGACTATTCCGCCGAGCGGCTGTGGGCGGGGCGCACCTACGAGGGGACCCCGGGCGTGGCGGTGCTGACCCCATTGCGGCTCGCCGGGGGCGGGGCGGTCTACGTGGACCGTGGCTGGGTGCCATCGCCCGACGGCAGGCACATCGACCAGGCGGCGGTACGGGAAGGGGACACTGCGACCGTCGAAGGGCTCGCCTTCGCGGTCCCCCGGGCACGCGGGGACGTGGACGTCACCCGGCTCAAAGACTCGGTTTCGTACCCCTTATACGCCTTCATCATCCAGGAAACGCCTTCCATCCGACCGTCCGACCGTCCGACCGTCCGACGGCTCTATCGCTGGCCTGCCCCTGTCTTGGGTGACGGGCCGCATCTCTCCTACGCTATCCAGTGGTTCAGTTTCGCCGTGATCACGCTCGTGGGCACGGCCGCCCTGCTGCGGAAGGCGCGCTACGAATCGACACACCCTACCATTTGAGGCTCCGCGAGGCGATATTTGGGGTCCATTCGCCCGCGGCGTGCGTCCCCGCTGATGCACCGGCGGGCCGTTTCGTCTGCTATCCTCGAGAGGAGTGCCTGCATGCCCGCTGCCATCCCGCTCAAGCGCCCCGTCAAGGTTGGCCAGCTCGTGCGCCGCCGTCTCAAGGAGTTGAAGCGCACGCCCCGCGAGCTCGCCGAAGCCTTGCAGGTGACCGAGCGCTTCATCGCGGAGTTGGTGTCGGGCCGGCGCCTGCCTCCCGCGCCAACGCGTGCGGACGTGTATGCGCCGATGACCAAGTTCCTGCGGCTGCACCGCAACGACCTGCCGACGTGCGCCAGGGCGGAGCGGGAAGGAGAGGGACCCAGCCGACGCCGGCCGTCCCCCCGGGTGCGGGAGCTGTTGCTGGAGCTGTGCGATCCGGCCCGCGCGCGCGTGTTGGTCCGCCGCCTGACGCAGAAGCGGGTGGGGGGTGGGGCGGTGGGGGGCGGGGGGCCGCCGCTGGATGCCCTGGTGGCGCAGCGACTGCTCGAGGTGGCCCAGGGCTTCGTGCGCCGCCAGCTGGACGATGAGGTGGGCATCCGGGTGGCCTCCGGCCGCGAGGGGTGCACGTATCTCGAGCTCCGGATGAAGCTGCTCGAGTTCCTGGACGCGACGCCGTCCTCCCTCACCGCGACGGACGTGGAGGACTTCTTTCGGCCCCGCATCGGCACCTGGGACCTCGATTTCGAGACACAGACGATGCGGATCGTGCTCCGGACTCAGGAGCCCGCGCCGCGGCAGAAGCGGGCGCTGGCGATCTAGGCACCCCCGATCTCCGGACATGCAAACGGCGCCGCCCGTAGGGGCGGCGCCGTTCGTTTCGCGGTACCGCGGTCGGTTACAGCTTCACGACGTTCTGAGCGGCGGGGCCCTTTTGCCCCTGAACCACTTCGAACTCGACACGCTGGCCTTCGGCCAGGGTCTTGAAGCCATCCTGCTGGATCGCGGTGTGATGCACGAAGCAGTCCTTGTCGCCGTTCTCGGGCGTGATGAAGCCGAAGCCCTTCGCGTCGTTGAACCACTTCACGGTACCGGTGATGCGTGCCATACTGGTGACACTCCTGACTTAATGTTCGCGACGGCGCGCGGCTTTCGCCTTGCGGCGGGCTGCGGACTTGTCCTTCCGCCGTCGCTGAGCGGCCCTGCTCTCGTAGAAGCGCTTGCGCTTCAAGTCCTGGAACAGACCGGCCCGGGTGATCTGCCGGCGGAACTTCTTCAGGACCCAGTCCAGTCGGTCGTTCTCGCCCAGCGTGATTTCCATCGGCCGCGCTCCCGGAGAGAGGCTCACCAGAAACGAAAAAGGACCGCGGGCGAAGCCCAGGTCCTCTGACAGTCACTGGTATTCAGCGCAGCACCGTGCCGCGCCATGTCGCTCGCCGGGAAGTTTCGCACCATGGACCGAGTTTGTCAACTAGTGACGTCTCCCCTTGACGTCTTTCCTTGACGTCTCTCCTTGACGCCGTTCCTCGACGCCCTTTCCTTGACGCTTTTCCTCGACGCCTTCAGTATTTACGCCGCTCCCCGCCCCGGAGATCAATTATGCGCCGGTTGGTCATCGCGACGTCCCTCGCCGCCGTCCTCCCGTTCACCCCTAATCCGGCGCAACAGCCGGCGCCCGCCGCGAAGCCCGCGGCCGACACGGCGCGCAGCAAGACGGACTCGCTGCCGCTCACCCCGACTCGCAAGGTCGACTTCACGACCTCCGACGGCACGTGGCTCTCGCTCGACGTCTCTCCCGACGGCCGGACCATCGTGTTTGAGCTGCTGGGGGACCTGTACACGCTGGCGATCGCGGGCGGCACGGCGACGCGCATCACCTCCGGGCCGGCCTTCGACTCCCAGCCACGCTACGCACCCGACGGGAAGCACATCGTCTTCCTCTCGGACCGCTCGGGCGCCGAGAACATCTGGATCTGCGACGCTGACGGGAAGAACGCCAAGCCCCTGACCAAAGGCACCAATCAGCTGTACGCCTCCCCAGTGTGGACCCCAGACGGCAACTATATCGTCGCCTCGCGCACGAGCGGGGTGCTAGGCAGCGTCTACGAGCTGTGGCTCTATCACAAAGACGGAGGCTCGGGCGTCGCCATGGTCAAGAATCCACCCCCCCGTCCCGGGGTGCCGGCCATGAACACGCTGAGCGCCGCCTTCGGCCCCGACCGCCGCTACATCTGGGTCAGCCGGCACCGTGGTGGCTTCGGCTACAACCTGCAGTACCCGCTGTGGCAGCTGGCGCTCTACGATCGCCAGACGGGCAAGATCTTCCCCCAGACCGATCTCTACGGGAGCGCCATGCGCCCCATCCTGTCGCCCGACGGGAAGTGGCTCGTGTACGCCACCCGGTACGACGCCGAGACTGGACTGCGGCTGCGCAACCTGGCGGGCGGCGACGAGCGTTGGCTGGTCTACCCGGTCACCCGGGACGACCAGGAGTCCCGCTTCACGCGCGACCTGATGCCCGGATCGGCGTTCACGCCGGATTCGAAGGCCCTCATCACGGCCTACAACGGCAAGATCATGCGGGTGGACATCGCCTCCGGGCAGGCGAGCGAGATCCCGTTCACGGCGCACGTGGAGCAGAACCTCGGCCCGCTGGTCCGCTTCGACAACCGGGCCGACACGGGCCAGGTGCTGGCCCGCCAGATCCGCAACGCCAGCCTCTCACCCGACGGCCGTCGGGTGGCATTCAGCGCGCTCGACAAGGTGTACCTCATGGACTTGCCGAGCGGCCCGCCGCGGCGTCTCACGAGCGACACGGTGCACGAGCAGGTGCCGGTGTGGTCGCCGGACGGGCAATGGATCGCATACGTCACCTGGACGGAGGAAGGCGGGTACGTGGCCAAAGCGCGCGCCGACGGGCGCAGCGCCCCGGTCCGGCTCACGCCGGAGGCCGCGTTCTATGACACGCCGGCCTGGTCGCCCGACGGCCAGCGCATCGTGGTGATCAAGGGCCCGCGGCTGCCCCGCATTACCGAGCACTCCGGTCCGGGCTACGAGCTCGCCTGGATGCCGGCGGCCGGCGGGGCGAGCACCCGGATCACGCCGCTCGGCAACGTGGGCCGGCCCCACTTCGGGCGCGACCCCGACCGGATCTTCATCTACGACGCCGGCGACGGCCTCGTGTCCATGCGCTATGACGGCACCGATCGGCGGGCCTACCTCAAAGTGACCGGGTACACGTACCCGGGCCCTGGTGCCGAGCCGGACCCGGCCGATGAGATCCTCGTCGCGCCGGACACCGACCGGGTGCTGGCGCAGGCGGGCAACAACGTCTACCTCGTGACCCTGCCGCAGGTGGGGGGCGAGACGCCCAGCATCAACGTCTCCGATCCTGCCGCCGCCCCCTTCCCCGTGAAGCGCCTGACCCGCATCGGCGGCGACTTCATCGGTTGGGCGGCGGACGGAAAGTCGGCGTACTGGTCCATCGGGCGAAGCTTCTTCCGCTACGACCCCGCGGTCGCCGACTCGCTCCAGAAGATCAGGGCTGCGGTCGACTCGGCGCGGACGGACTCGCTCAAGCCCGACAGCGCCCGCGGGTGGAAGCCCGACTCGGCCTTCAAGGCGCGCGTGGACTCACTGAACAAGCTGCCCGCGTATGAGCCGGTGCGGGTCGACGTGACCATCCGGGCCCCCCGCGACGTGCCACGGGGGTCGCTCGTGCTGCGCGGCGCCCGCGTGGTGTCGATGAAGGGCGACGAGGTGATCGAAAGCGGCGACGTCGTCGTCACCGATAACCGCGTCGCCTGCGTGGGCGCCAAGGGCAGCTGCCCAGTCCCGGCGGGCGCCCGGGTGATGGATCTCGCCGGGAAGACCATCATCCCCGGCTTCATCGATGTGCACGCCCATCCCTGGCCGGAGTGGGGCATCCACCAGACCCAGGTATGGAAGTACCTGGCCAACCTCGCTTACGGCGTCACGACGACCCGCGATCCGCAGACGGCGACGACGGACGTCCTCACCTACGCGGACCAGGTGGAGACGGGCGAGCTGCTGGGGCCGCGGATCTATCATACGGGCCCGGGCGTCTTCTGGGACGAGAACTTCCAGAGCCTCGACGACGCGCGCCACGCGCTGCGGCGCTACAGCGAGTTCTACGGCACCAAGTGGATCAAGGAGTACATGACCGGCACCCGCAAGCAGCGGCAGTGGGTGATCATGGCCGCGAAGGAGCTGGGGCTGATGCCCACCACGGAGGGCGGGCTCGACTTCAAGATGAACCTCACCGAGGCCCTGGACGGCTACCCGGGCCATGAGCACAGCTACCCCATCATGCCGCTCTACAGCGACGACGTGCAGCTGATCGCCCAATCGGGGATCACCTACACTCCGACGCTGCTGGTGTCCTACGGCGGGCCGTTCAGCGAGAACTACTTCTACGAGCGCTACGACATTCACGACAACGCCAAGATTCGGCGCTTCATTCCCCATGAGGAAATCGATCGCCGCGCCGAGCGGCGCCCCTGGTTCCGCGAGAACCAGTACGTCTTCCCGCGCATCGCCGGCTCGGCGGCCGCCATTCTACGCGCTGGGGGCAATGTCGGCCTCGGCTGCCACGGCCAGCTCGACGGTCTCGGCTGCCACTGGGAGCTGTGGGCCATGGCGGCGGGCGGCATGACGCCGCACGAGGTGCTGCAGGTGGGCACGATGGACGGCGCCCGCGCGCTCGGCATGGAACACGACCTCGGCTCGCTCGAGCCCGGCAAGCTCGCCGACCTCATGGTGCTCGACGCCAGTCCGCTCGAAGACATCCACAACACCGCCAAGATCCGCTACGTGATGAAGAACGGGCGGCTGTACGAGGCCGAGACGCTGAACGAAATCTGGCCGAGGTCGCGCCCGCTTCCCTCGATGTGGTGGTGGGGACAAGAACCTAACGGCGTCAAGTAAAAAGTCGTAAGGAGAATTCGTAGAGAGAGGGCGTCGCGGAGACTCGGTGACGCTTCTTCTCGACGTCTCTACCTTGACGCCCGTTCCATACGTAGTTAGCTTCAATCCCGAAGTTCAAGAACCGCGAGCTGGCATCCCTCCGAGGACGGTCCCGCTCAGGAGCGGGCCTCACATCTGTAGGCTCAATCCCTAGGTTCAAAACAGAAGTCGTAGGGACAGAGGCGTAGAGCAACAGCGTACGGAGAAAGCGTACGTCGTTCTCCGTACGGATTAACTGCGTACGCCGTCTTCCTTACGCTGTCATCATGTTAGGAGTACCATGCCATTCGCTTCCCTTGGGCTCACGCCCGAGTTAGTCCGTGCCGTAACCGAAGAGGGGTACGCACATCCCACTCCCATCCAACAGGAGACCATTCCGCTCGCCCTCCAGGGCCGCGACCTGATCGGCTCCGCCCAGACCGGGACCGGTAAGACGGCGGCATTCATGCTGCCGATCCTGCAGCGCCTGGCGCCGGGTCCGAAGCACACGCTGCGTGCCCTGGTGCTGGCGCCCACCCGCGAGCTCGCCGAGCAGGTGCTGCAGAGCGCGCGCACCTACGGGCGGCACACCCGACTCAGCGCCGCCGCGATCTACGGCGGCGTGGGGATGGAGCCGCAAACGCAGGCGCTGCGCCGCGGCGTGGACATCGTGGTGGCGACCCCCGGCCGTCTGCTCGACCACATGGAGCGCGGGCACGTGGACTTCTCGCGGCTCGAGGTGCTGGTGTTGGACGAGGCCGACCGGATGCTCGACATGGGCTTCGCGCCCGACGTGCGGCGCATCCTGCGGGCGCTGCCCGCCAAGCGGCAGACGCTGCTCTTCTCCGCGACCATCTCGCTCGAGGTGGATGCGCTCGCCCGCGCGGCGTTGAACGGCCACGCCTCGGTGGAAATCGGTCGCCGGGCGCAGGCCGCCGACGGGATCGAGCACGTGATCGTCGCGGTGGACAAACTGCAGAAGCGGGCGGCGCTCGCGAAGATCCTGCAGGCCAAGCCTGCGGGGCAGACGCTGGTGTTCACCCGCACCAAGTACGGGGCGGACAAGCTGGCCGGGTACCTGAAGAAAGAAGGCATCCCGGCGCACGCGCTGCACGGCGACAAGGCGCAGAGCCACCGCACACGCACGCTCGACGCGTTCCGGCAGGGGGCGGCCGAAATCCTCGTCGCGACCGACATCGCGGCGCGTGGCATCGACGTGGACGGGATCCGGATGGTGGTGAACTTCGACGTGCCGAACGATCCGGAGACCTACGTGCACCGCGTCGGCCGCACGGCCCGGGCTGGCGCGCGTGGGCTCGCGCTCACGCTGCTCTCCCCCGACGAGTGGCTCGTGATGGCGGACATCGAGAAGCTGATCGGACAGACGTTCCCGCGGGAAGTGATCCCCGGGTTCGGACAGTGCGGAACCGCCGGTAGAGACGTAGGGAAGAACCGTACGGTGAGCCGCGTAAGGAGAAGGCGTACGTCTCTTCCTTACGCCTCTCTGCTTACGCAGCCTCCTTACGTTTCAAGTCAGGCTCTCTTCTCTATGGAGACGTAATCGCGCTGCGGCGACCCGATATACACCTGCCGCGGTCGCGCGATCTTCTGTTCCTTGTCGAGCAGCATCTCCTGCCATTGAGCGAGCCAGCCCGGCGTGCGGCCGATGGCGAAGAGCACCGGGAACATTTCCACCGGGAAGCGCATCGCTTGGTAGATGATCCCTGAATAGAAGTCCACGTTCGGGTACAACTTGCGCGAGATGAAGTAGTCGTCCTGCAGGGCGATGCGCTCCAGCTCCCCGGCGATCTCGAGGAGCGGATTCCTGCCCGTGACGTCGAACACCTCGTCGGCGACGCGCTTGATGATGCGGGCGCGCGGGTCGTAGTTCTTGTAGATGCGGTGCCCGAACCCCATCAGTCGCACCTCGCCGTTCTTCACGCGCTGGATGTAGGCCGGGATGTTCTCTTTCGAGCCGATCTCCCGCAGCATCCGCAGCACTTCCTCGTTGGCCCCGCCGTGCAGCGGGCCGTACAGCGCGGCCGCCGCGCCCGCCATCGCCGAATAGGGGTCGGCGTGAGACGAGCCGACGCTGCGCATGGCGCTGGTGGAGCAGTTCTGCTCATGGTCCGCGTGCAGGATGAACAACACGTCGAGCGCCCGCGCGAGCACCGCATTCGGCTGGTATTTCACCTCCGTCGCCTTGAACATCATGTTGAGGAAGTTGCCCGTGTAGCTCAGGTCGTTGTCCGGGTAGGCGTAGGGCATCCCCACGGAATGCCGGTGGGCGAACGCCGCCAGGGTCGGGGTCTTGGCGATGAGCCGGAAGATCTGGTCGCGGCGCGACGTCTCGTCGGCGATGTGTTTGGCGGCCGGGTAGAACGTCGACAGCGCCGCCACGGCGCTCACGAACATCCCCATCGGGTGCGCGTCGTGGTGGAAGCCGTCGATGAACTTCTTGATGTTCTCGTGAAGAATGGTGTGGTGGGTGATGTTGTACACCCAGCCGTCCAGCTCGCTCGCCGAGGGCAGCTCCCCGTGCAGCAGGAGGTAGGCGGTCTCCAGGAACGTGCTCTGCTCCGCCAGCTGCTCGATCGGGTAGCCGCGATAGCGCAGGATGCCTTGGTCGCCGTCGATGTAGCTGACCGCGCTGCGACACGAGGCGGTGTTCATGTACGCGGGATCGTAGCTCATCAGGCCGAGATCGTCGGCCGACGCTTTGATTTGCCGCAGGTCCATCGCCCGGATCGTCCCGTCCTGGATCGGAACTTCGTACCTCTGCCCGGTGCGATTGTCCGTGATGGTGAGGGAGTCCTTGGGCACGGCCGTCGTCCTGGGAAACGGTGCGGGTGGAAGATAAGGGAGCCGTCAGCCATCAGCCATCGGCCATCAGACCAGCGCCAGGCTTCCTCACGGCTGACGGCTGATCGCTGATGGCTTAACTTGGGCTCATGCCCGACCAGCCGTCCGCCTCCCGTCCCAGCCTGTATCCCACGAAATCGAGCGCCGGCGCCCTGCTGGGCCAGCAGCTCGCCGCGCGCGGCTACACGTCCTGCATCCTCTTGGGGATCACGCCGGACGGTGTGGAGGTGGCCGCGCATGCGGCCAAGGCGATGGGGGCGCCATTCGACGTCCTGGTGGCCGCGTTCATCCGCCTCGGCTCCAACCTCGCCCCCATCGGCGCCATGGCCGAGGACTCACCGGCCGAGATGGACCCCGACTTTCAGCCGGGAATGAATCTGCTCGAGAAGTTGCAGTCAGCGATCGATGAGTCGCGGGCCAGAGTCAGACAGGACCTGGTCCTCTACCGCACGCATCGGCCGGTGAAGAAGCTGGCGGGTCGCGCGACGGTCATCGTGGACGGCCAGGTGATCTTCCCTTGGAAAGTGCTGGCGGCGGCGAAGGCCGCCGAGCGGCTCGGCGCGCGCCAGCTGGCCATCGCGACGCCGGTGGCCACCGAGGCGGCGGCCGAGCGCGTCCGCGCCCGCCAGTATCCGCTCGTCTGCCCGTCCGTGGTGGTGGACCCGCGGGGGCACCCCTCGCCCTACGGCGACGCCGCCGGGGAAACCCCCGAGCGGTTGAAGAGCATCATCATCGCGCATCAAGCAGCGTGACCGTCCGACTGTCCGACTGCGTGACCATCCCGCTCTCCAGCCACCGATGGTCCCCCTTCAGGACCTGCTGGGCGACGCGGTACGTGTGCGTGTCCTCGTTGCGCCACAACCCCCCGAACTTGGCCTGCACACGGCCGCGCGCCTGACGGCAGAATAGATCGGCGAGCTCGATGGCGTGGCGGCCGGCCTCAGCATCCTGCCCGAGCAGCCACAGGGCCCGCGCGCACGTCGCCGCCATCGCGAACAGCTCGGCGCCGACGTCCACCAGCCGGAACAGCACGGCCTGGCGGTACTCGAGCTTGGGCCCAAAGCGCATCATCGAGTGGAACACACCGCGCGCCAGGCGCCGCGCCGCGCGCTCGACGTAGCGCACGTGCGTCGCGAGCGGACCGAACGCTCCGTCCTTGGGCCAGAAACTCCAGCCGATCCAGCGTGACGGGTACCACCACGCGTAGAAGAGGGCCGCGCGGACCAGGCCCGCGAGCCGCTGGCCGGCGGTTTTGCCCGGCAGCACGACGTCGCCCGCCACCTGGAAGTGCTTGTCCACCGCCTCGCGGGCAATGAACAGGTGCATGATCTCGCTCGAGCCCTCGAAGATCAAATTGATCCGGAAGTCGCGCATGATGCGCTCGACCGGGATCGGCTGCTCGCCGCGCGCGCGCAGCGAGTCGGCCGTCTCGTAGCCGCGGCCACCGCGGATCTGCACGGTATCGTCGATGATGCGCCACCCGGCCTCGGAGTTATACAGCTTAGCGATCGCCGCCTCGAGACGGATGTCGTAGCCGCCGCGCTCGGCCATCAGGCCGCACAGCTCGGCGACCGCTTCCATGGCGAAGGTGTTCGCGGCCATGGCGCCGATCTTCTGGGCGATCGCGTCGTGCTGGCCGATCGGCCGGCCCCACTGGATCCGCTCGTTGGACCATTGGCGCGAGATCTCGAGACAGCGCTTCCCCGCCGCGACGGACGAGATGGGCAGGGTGAGTCGCCCGGTGTTCAGGGTGATCAGCGCGAGCTTCAGCCCCTTGCCCTCGCCCCACAGCACGTTTTCCTTGGGCACGCGGACGTTGGCGAAGTGCATCACGCCGTTGTAGATCGCCTTCAGCCCCATGAAGTGACAGCGGTGCTTCACGGTCACCCCGGGCCAATCGGTCTCCACGATGAACGCCGTGATCTGCCGCTTCTCCTTGCCGTTCACGATCTTCGACGGCGTCCGCGCCATCACCACCAGCAGCTCGGCCTTCGTCCCGTTGGTGCACCACAGCTTCTCCCCGTTCAGGATCCAGGCCTGGCCGTCCTCGCTCGGCACCGCCAGGGTCTCCATGGCGGCGGGGTCGGAGCCGACGCCCGGCTCGGTCAGGGCGAAGGCGGAGATCGCGCCTTTGGCGAGCCGGGGGAGGTATCGCTTCTTCTGGGCTTCGTTGCCGAACATCTTGAGCGGTCCCGGCACGCCGATCGACTGGTGCGCCGACAACAAGGCGGTGATGGAGCCGTCGACGGAGGAGACCAGCTCGATCGCTTTCATGTACGAGAGCTGTGAGAGGCCGAGCCCGCCGTACTCGCGCGGGATCTTGATCCCGAAGGCGCCCAGCTCCCGCAGGCCCTGGATCACCTCCTCGGGGATCTCCCCTTCGCGGTCGATCCTGTCGGAATCGACCTGCTGCCGCAGAAACCGCTCCAGCTTTTCGAGGAACGGCTTGGCGCGGGCGACTTCCTCGGCGTCCTGCTCGGGGTAGGGATGGATCAGCTCCATCCGGAGCTTGCCGAGGAAGAGGTCGCGGACGAAGCTCGGCGCGGCCCATTCCTGCTCGCGCGCCGCTTCGGCGACGTCGCGGGCCTCTGCGGCGGAAACGGGGCGTTTGGGTTCGGCGGCAGTCGTGGTCATGCGCCCAATCTATACCCAGAGCCTCCCGGGGCAGCAGGGGAGGGGCTAGATTGGCCTCGCCTTCACCCGGAGAGACCGATGCGCCGCCTGCTCGCCGCCCTGCTCGCGCTCCTCGCGCTGCCCGCGGCCCTCGCCGCCCAAGGGGCGCCCGCCCCCGCTCCGCCGCTCCAGCAGATCCTGATCAAGGCCGGCCGCCTGATCGACGGCCGCGGCGACGCCGCCCTGCCCAACATGGGCATCCTGATCGAGGGCGAGCGGATCAAGGCCGTCGGCCCGCTGGCACAGGTGCAGGGGCAGGCCAGGACGCCGCGGGTCATCGACCTGTCGCAGATGACCGTGCTGCCCGGTCTCATCGACGCCCACACGCACATCCTGCTCCAGGGCGACCCGACCTCCGAGTCCTACGACCGGCAGCTGCTCTACGAATCCATTCCCTACCGGGCGATTCTCGCCGCCCGAAACGCCCGACTCGCCCTCGAGCACGGCTTCACGACGATGCGCGATGTCGAGACCGAGGGCGCGATGTACGCGGACGTGGACGTCAAGCTCGCCATCAATCGCGGCGAGGTCCCGGGCTCGCGGATGTTCGTCTCGACGCGCGCGATGGCGCCGACCGGGATGTATCCCATCGTGAGCACAAACTGGGAGCTCGAGCTGCCCCACGGCGTGCAGCCGGTGGACGGGGTGGACGGAGCTCGGCTCGCGGTGCGGGAACAGGTGTCCCACGGCGCCGACTGGATCAAATACTACTCCGACCGCCGCTACTACTTCGGCCCCGACAGCGTGCTGCACAGCTGGGTCAATTTCACCGACGACGAAGCCCGCGCCATCGTGGAGGAGACGCATCGCCTCGGCCGTCGTGTCGCGTCCCACGCCATCGGGTCCGATGGGATCGCCGCCGCGCTGCGGGCCGGCGTGAACTCCATCGAGCACGGCGACGGCCTCACGGACTCGCTGCTCGACGTGCTCGTCGCGCGGGGGGTCTTCTGGGTGCCAACGGTCACCGTCTCCCAGTACGTGGCGGGCCCGCGCGGCGGCGTGTGGGGACCCATGGTCGCCGCCCAGCGGCGCGCCTTCCAGCACGCCCTCCGCAAGGGCGTCAAGATCGTGGCCGGCACCGACGTGGGCGGCTTCCCTTGGACGGAGATCAACCAGGCCAAAGAATTCGAGTACTACGTCCAGTACGGCATGACCCCGATGCAGGCGATCAAGTCCGGCACGTCGGTCGCCGCGGACCTGCTCGGCCAGCAGGACAACCTGGGGGCCATCGCGCCCGGCCTGCTCGCGGATATCGTGGCCGTCGCCGGCGACCCGCTGCGGGACATCACGGAACTCCAGCGCGTCAAGTTCGTTATGAAGGGCGGAATCGTCTACCTTTGTCCATCTTGCGACATCTCGGTGCGTGTCTTCTAGGCCTCGCCTGCGCCGCCGGGACCGCACGGGGGCAGACGCTCGCCCCCGTCGGCACCGGCGGCGTCGCGGCGTTGATGAGCGACTTGCAGCAGCTCGGCGCCGACAAGCGCGTCCTCATGATCGGCGCGCACCCCGATGACGAGAACAACCAGCTGCTCACGCTTCTCTCGCGGGGCTACGGCGTCCAGGCGGCCTATCTCTCCCTGAGCCGGGGCGAGGGCGGCCAGAACCTGATCGGCCCCGAGCTCGGGGTGGAGCTGGGAATAATCCGCAGCGAGGAGCTGCTGGCGGCCCGCCAGCTGGACGGCGCCGGCCAGTTCTTCACCCGCGCCTACGATTTCGGGTACTCCAAGTCGGCCGACGAAACGTTCCGCTTCTGGCCGCGGGACTCGCTGCTCGAGGACGTCATCGCCGTCATCCGGAAATTTCGACCCCAGATCATCATCTCGATCTTCAGCGGCACGCCCCGGGACGGCCACGGCCAGCACCAGGTGTCCGGCCAGCTGGCACGGCAGGCGTTCGAGATCCTGAAGGACTCCGCTTGGGGCCCGGTGAAGCTGTACCGCAGCGCAGGGTTCGACACCACCGGCACCACGCTCACGATGCCGGCCGGCATGCTCGACCCCCTGGCCGGTCAGTCGTACGCGCAGATCGCCGCGGCCAGCCGCAGCCGCCATCGCTCGCAGGATCAGGGGCAGCTGCAGCGTCCGGGGCCGAGCTTCGTGCGGCTGGCGCTGCTCGCCTCGCGGGCTCCTCCCCACTCGGGCAGCGACGACCCCGGGCTCTTCGCCGGCGTCGACACCGTGCTGCGCGGCCAGACGCGCTTCGTCGCGCTGATCGACTCGGCTCGGGTGCGGCTCAACGCGTGGGCTCCGCAGGCCATCCTGCCGTATCTGACGCGCGCCGCGCGGGACCTCGGCTCCGGGGAACGCCGGCAGCGCGCGCTGCTCGAGCGTGCGATCGCGGAGGCCGCGGGGATCGCCGTGGACGGCGTCGGCGACGACGGCATCGTGATTCCGGGGCAGCGACTGCAGGTGGACGCGGTGATCTGGAACGCCGGTGATTCCGCAGCGCGCGTGGAGGATATCCAGGTAACGGCCCCACCGGGTTGGATCGTGACGCCGCCGGCCGACGCCACCGGCGCTGCCGCGCCGGGAACGGTGTTCACGCGCCGCTTCACGGTGTCCGTGGCCGAGGACGCCGAACGCTCGGCGGAGTACTTCCTGCGGCGGCCGCTCACCGGCGCGCTGTACGACTGGTCCGGGGTGCCCCCAGACGTGCGCGGCGAGCCGTTCGCGCCGCCGCCGCTCGCCCTCCGCGCGCGTGTCGTCTTCGCCGGCGTAACCCTCACGCTCGAGCGCGAAATCGTGTACCGCTACCGGGACCAGGCGATCGGCGAGATCCGGCGGCCTGTTTTCGTCACCCGGCCGTTCGACGTCGCGATCACGCCCGAGCTCGTGGTATGGCCGATCAACGGGAAAGCCGGCGGCGCGCGGCGCTTCACGATCACCGTGACCAACCGGACGCGCGGGCCGGCCGCGGGACAGGTCGTCTTGACTCTGCCACGGGGGTGGCAGCCGGCGGCGCCGGAGAGTCTAGCGTTCACGCGTGAAGACGAGACGCAGAGCGTCACCGTCACCGCGACACCGCCGGCGGGCGCGCAACCGGGCAGCGTCGAGCTGCGAGCGGCAGTGCTCGGGCAGGACGGTCGCCGGAGCGAGGGCACTCTCGCGATCATCGACTACCCGCATATCCGCCCCCGCCCGGTGGTCCAGCCCTCGACGGCGGAAATCCGTCTGGCGCGGATCGCGCTTCCCTCGCTGGGCCGCGTGGGCTACGTGCGCGGCGCGTCGGACCGCGTGCCGGAGGCGCTCGCGGCGGTGGGGGTGCCGATCGAGCTGCTCGATGCCGACACGCTCGCCCGCGGCGATCTGGCGCGCTACGACGCCATCGTCATCGGCAGCCGCGCCTACGAGACCGATCCGGCCCTCGTGGCCAACAACGGTCGGCTGCTCGAGTACGCTCGCGGCGGTGGGCTGGTGATCGTGCAGTACCAGCAGTACCCCTTCATCCAGGGCGGCTTTGCGCCCTACCGGCTGACGATCGCCCAGCCGCACGATCGCGTGACCGACGAGACGGCGCCGGTGACGCTGCTCGATTCTACGGGCGCGGTGTTCCGCTCGCCCAACCGCATCACGGCCGAGGATTGGCAGGGCTGGGTGCAGGAGCGCGGCCTGTACTTCGCCCACGAGTGGGACCCCGCCTACAAGCCGCTGCTCGAGATGCACGATCCGGGCGGGCCGCCGCTCGAGGGCGGCCTGCTGGTCGCACCGCTGGGGCGCGGCGCATACGTGTACACCGCGCTCGCGTTCTTCCGGGAGCTGCCCGCCGGGGTCCCGGGAGCGTATCGGCTCTTTGCCAATCTCCTGGCGCTCAGAAAGGCCAATGCTCCCTAGCCGGAGCAGGGAGCACGGAGCAGTGCTCTCCGACGCGAGCCGCAGCGGCCGCGGGCACCGGAAGGTACTGCTCCCTGCTCTGTGCTCCCTGGTGTTATTCGCCTGCACGCGGGATTCCCGCACTCCTCTGGTGATCTATAGTCCCCACGGCCGCGATCTCCTCACGCTGTTCGAGCGGCGCTTCGAGCAGCTCCATCCGGACGTCGACGTGCGCTGGCTGGACATGGGCTCGCAGGAGGTGTACGACCGCCTGCGCTCCGAGCGCGCCAATCCCCAGGCGGACGTGTGGTTCGGCGGGCCGGCGACGATCTTCGCGCGCGGTGCCGCCGATTCGCTGCTCGAGCCATTTCGCCCCAGCTGGGCGGGGGCCATCGACCCGCACGGTCGCGGGCCCGCCGACCTGTACTTCGCTGTCTTCGAGACCCCGGCGGTCATCGTCTACGCCGCGCAGGCGATGCGGCCCGCGGAAGCGCCGCAGGACTGGGACGACCTCCTGCTCCCCAAATGGAAGGGGCAGGTGTTGATCCGCGATCCGCTCGCGAGCGGCACGATGCGCGCCGTCTGGGGGATGCTCATCGAGCGCGGCGTGAAACAGACGGGCGACACCGCGGCCGGCTTCCAGTGGCTGCGCCGGCTCGACGCGCAGACGAAGGAGTACGTGCTCAACGGCTCCCTGCTCGATCAGAAGATCGTCCGCCGGGAGGGCTTGGTGACGATCTGGGACCTGCCGGACATCCAGATCAATATTCGTGACGGCCTGCAGCTCGGTTACGTGTTCCCGAAGAGCGGGACCCCGGTGATCGAGGATGCCATCGCGGTGGTGCGCAACGCGCGGCATCGCGACGCGGCGCGAGCCTTCGTCGAATGGGTGGGAAGCGTGGAGGCGCAACTGCTCGCCGCGCGCCAGGTGTACCGCCTGCCCGCGCGCGCGGACTTGCCCGTGGACTCGCTGCCGGGCTGGGTGCGCGACGTCCGGCGGCGCATGAAGGTCGCGGACGTGGACTGGGACCTGCTCGCGGTGCGTGGGGCCGAGTGGATGCGGTACTGGGACGCAAACGTCCGGGGGAAGGGGGACGGGGGACGAGGGACAGGTCGGTGAGCGGCTTCCTCCGGATGGCGGGCCTGACCAAGCGCTGGGCGCACGACGTGGCGGTGGGGCCCGTGACACTCGACATCTCGCGAGGCGAAATCGTCGCCCTGCTCGGGCCTTCGGGCAGTGGCAAGACGACCCTGCTGCGCCTGCTCGCCGGCTTCGAGACGCCCGACGCCGGGGGGATCACCGTCGCCGGGGACGACGTGACCACGGTGCCGCCCGCCCGCCGCCGCTGCGGGATGGTGTTCCAGCACTACGCGCTGTTCCCGCACCTCGATGTGGGGGAGAACGTGGCGTTCGGAATCTTGGGAGGCGGGAGTCGGGAGGCGGGAGCCGTGCAAGCCAAGGTCGCCGAGGTCCTGGCGCTCGTCGATCTCGCGGGCTTCGAGCGGCGCAAGGTGCAGGAGCTCTCGGGCGGCCAGCAGCAGCGCGTGGCGCTCGCGCGGGCGCTCGCGCCCGAGCCGCTGGTGCTGCTGCTCGACGAGCCGCTCTCCAACCTCGATCCCGCGCTGCGCGAGCGCACGCGCCGGGAGCTGCGCGCCCTCATCAAGCGCGTCGGCATCACGACCCTATTCGTGACGCACGAGCAGGAAGAGAGCCGCGGGCTCGTGGAACAGGTGGGCACGGCCGATGAGCTGTACGAGCAGCCGGCCTCGCTGTTCGTCGCGACCTTCGTGGGCCGGGCGAACGTGCTGCGGGGCGCCCTGGCGCGCGCCTTCGGTGGGCGAGATGGTCAGGTGCTGGTCGTGCGGCCCGAGCGTCTGCGGTTCGCGGACGCCGGGCTGCCGGGCACGGTGCGGGAGCGCCGCTACACCGGCGCCGCGGCGTTCTATCTGGTCGAGAGCGACGCCGGGGAGCGCTTCGAGGTCCTCGCCGATCCGGTCGCCGCGCGGGTCGGCGAGCGCGTCTACGTCGAGGCGGTGCGGGCCATCACCTTCAGCGAACCGCGTGCGGACGGATGAACGGCCGGCGCGGACAGGTGTTTGGTCTCGCCCTGGCGCTGCTGCTCGCCTGGCTGGTGGTGTATCCCATCCTCATCGTGGCGGGTGACGCCGCGCATGCCGACGCGCTGCGGGCGTTCGTGTCGCGGCCGGGCGAATGGGCGGCGCTGTGGGCGAGCCTGTGGATCTCGCTGGCCAGCGTAGCGCTCGCGGCGCTGATCGGCGTGCCGCTGGCGTTCCTGTTCGAGTGGTTCGAGTTCCCGGGCCGCAAGGCGCTGGGCGCCCTGATCGCGCTCCCGGCGGTGCTGCCGCCGTTCGTCGGCGTCATCGCGTTCCTGTTCCTGTACGGAGAGTCCGGCTTCGTCGCCCGGGCGCTGCAGCACGCGCTCGGCCTCGCCCGGGCGCCGTGGCGCCTCCAAGGCGCGGGTGCGATCTTGCTGGTCCACGCGTACTCGATGTACGTCTACTTCTACCTGTTGACGCGGGCCGGCCTCGCCCGGCTCGACCAGTCGATGCTCGAGGCGGCGCAGGCGCTCCGCGCCGGGCGGGGCCGCATCTTCCGGCGCGTCGTCCTGCCCCTGTTGCGGCCCGCGCTCGCCGGCGCGGCGCTGCTCACGTTCATGACCGCGCTCGGCTCCTTCAGCGCGCCCTACGTTTTCGGCGGCGGCTTCCGTCTCATGACGACCCAGATCTACAGCACCAAGGTGAACGGCGACCTGGCGCTCGCCATGGTGGAGACGCTCGCCCTGGCCCTCGTCGCCGTGGTGGGGCTCGTGCTGCTGCGGCACACCCAGGGGGAGGATCTCCTCGTCGCGCTGGGGAAAGGGACCGCCCCGCGGCGGCGGCCCATCGAGCGGCCGGCCGTGCGGGCCCTGGCCACGGCGGCGGGCTGGCTCTTCGCCGTGCTGCTGCTCCTGCCGCACCTCACGCTGCTGCTCGTCTCGCTCGTGCCGTACGCCACCTGGACCACCGAGACGCTTCCGCCGGTTCTCTCGCTCGTCAATTACCGACGCGTTTTCTCGGAGCCGGAGCGGCTGCGGCCGCTGCTCAACTCGTTCTGGATGGCGTCGGTGAGTACCGCCGCGGCCGTCGTCGTGGCCCTCGCGGCGGGTTGGCTCGTCGTCCGCCGCCGGGTGGCCGTGCGCCGCTGGATCGAGAGCTTCCTGGAGTTGCCGTGGGCGCTGCCTGGGACCGTGTTCGCCGTCGCGCTCGCGACCGCCTTCGGGGTGAGCAAGCCGTTGGCGCTGCGGTGGGTCCTGGTAGGGACGGTCGTGCTGCTGCCGCTCGCGTACGTGGTGCGGTCGCTGCCGGTCGCGGGTCGCGCCATCCTCGGGGGCTACCGCCAGCTGGACCCGGCGCTCGAGGAGGCGGCGGCGAGCCTCGGCGCCGGCCGCTGGGTCACGCTGCGGCGCGTCACGCTGCCGCTCCTCGGGCCCGCGCTCGCCGCGGGGGCGAGCCTCGCGTTCGTCGGCGCGCTGGGCGACTTTGTGTCGTCCGTCGTGCTCTATACGTACGACACCCGGCCCATCGCCATCGAGATCATGTCCAGCTTGCGCCTGAACGAGCTGGGTGTGGCCGCGGTGTTCGGGGTGCTGCTCATGGTGTGCAGTGCCGCTGTTCTCTCGATCGGAGCCCGCCGGTGAAGCGACTCTCGGTGCTGATGGCCGTCTGCTTCGTGGACATGCTGGGCCTGATGCTCGTCGCCCCGCTGATGGCCTTCTACGCGTTGCGACTGCACGCCCCCGAATGGCTGGTCGGCCCGCTCATCGCATCGTTTGCCGTGGCGCAGCTGATCTCCTCGCCGGTCTGGGGTAAGCTGTCCGACCGCTACGGCCGGCGTCCGGCGCTGCTCGTCGGCCTCGGCGCCTCGGCGTTCGCGTACGTCATCTTCGGGTACGCCAACAGCCTGTGGCTGTTGTTCGCCTCGCGCATCGTGCAGGGGTTAGGCGGCGGCACGACCGGCGTCGCCCAGGCGTACGTGGCCGACACGATGCAGCCGGCCGAGCGCGCCAAGGCGTTGGGGTGGCTCTCGGCAGCGACGAGCGCGGGCGTCGTGATCGGACCCTTCATCGGGTCGGTCGCCCACCGCTTCGGCACGGCCGTGCCCGGCGTGGTGGCGGCGGCGCTGGTGCTGATCAACGTCGTCTTCGCCTGGAAATGGCTGCCCGAATCCCGCGTCCTCCACGCGCACCCGACGACGCCGAGCGGTCGCTACGCGCCGCCGCAGGCCCGCTCTGTGAAACGGGCCCTGTGGGAGATCATGCGGCACCCGGCGCTCCCCTCCCACCGGGTGATCTGGATCTACGTGGTCGGGATGCTGGCCCTGAACGTTCGGCACCAGCACGAGGACGACGATGACCCGCGCCAGCGCCGGAGCCGCCGGAACGAGCGCCGCCGGGGGCGGCATGAGTGCGAGGCCGCGGCCCAACAGGCCGCTGCCGATCTGCATGGTGCGCACCTCGCAGATCGGCACCGTCCTGTTGGGCCTCGGCCTCGCACTCATGCCGCTCCCGGCGGCGCTCGTTCCGGCGGCTCCGGCGATGGCGCTGTTCATCGTCTTCCTCGTGCTGGTGCCGATGGGCACCGCCCTCCTCTTCCCGGCGTCCACCTCGCTCGTCAGCCAGCGGTCCGACCGAGAGGAAGTCGGACTGATGATGGGGGCGCAGCAGACGTTCCGCGGCATCATGAGCATCGTCGGCCCCGTGGGCGCGACGCTGACGTTCGACGCCTTCGGCCACGGGGTGCCGTTCCTGCTCGCGGCCGGGATCGTCGGTGTGGCCTTCGTGCTCGCCGTCCGCGAGCCGCGGCAGACCCCGGTGGCGGCCACTGCCTGACCGGCACTAGTTTGTGACCATGCTCACCCCAGTCGTGCTCGCCCTCGGTCTGTCGCCGGCCGCGGGCGCCCCGCGTGCCGCGCCCCCACGCCCCAAGCTCGTCGTAGTGATCACCGTCGACCAGCTGCGGGCGGATTACCTCGTCCGCTGGCGGCAGCAGCTCAC
Organism: Gemmatimonadota bacterium; assembly: GCA_003223415.1. Lineage (GTDB taxonomy): Bacteria > Gemmatimonadota > Gemmatimonadetes > Gemmatimonadales > GWC2-71-9 > 13-1-40CM-70-15. Next base: position 7,493 of record QHUY01000057.1, on the reverse strand, counting down.
GGGCGGCTTCTTCACGCTGCTCGCCGACGGCGCGGTGTTCACCAACGCGTTCCAGGACCATGCCGTCACCGAGACGGCCCCGGGCCACTCGACTCTGCTCTCCGGCCGCTGGCCCGCGCACACGGGGATCATCAGCAACACTGAAGGCGTGCTGGACTCGACCACCCCGCTACTCGGCGTCCTGGGCCCGGGTGCGTCGCCGCGGCGATTCCGGGGCACCGCGCTGTTCGATTGGCTCAAGGCCGCGGATACCACGAGCCGCGCCCTGTCGGTATCCCGCAAGGACCGCGGCGCCATCCTGCCGATCGGCCGCGCCAAGGCGCAGGTCTATTGGTACCAGTCGGGCCTGTTCACGACGAGCCGCTATTACCAGGATACCTTGCCCATCTGGGTCCAGGCCTTCAACGCGCTGCGCGTCCCGCAGGAGGCGGCCGGCACCAGGTGGACTTTGCTGCGGCCGGACTCGGTTTACTCCGAGCCGGACAGCGAGCCATGGGAAAACGGAGGGCGTGGGGTCGCTTTTCCGCACGCCCTCCCCGCCGACAGCGCGGGTGCCGCGGCCGCGTTCGCCGGGGTCCCCCAAATGGACTCGCTCACCCTCGCCTTCGCGCTCGCCGGCCTCGAGGCGCTGAGACTCGGCCGCCGCGGCCCCACCGACCTGCTCGCCGTGAGCCTCTCCACCACCGACGCCATCGGGCACGCCTTCGGGCCCGACTCGCGCGAGATCCACGATCAGATTCTGCGGCTCGACGGCTATCTCCAGTGGTTCCTGCAGCGGCTGTTCGACCGCGTGGGGCGCCAGAATGTGGTCGTGGTGCTCACCGCCGACCACGGCGTCACTCCGTTTCCCGAGGCCTCCCGCCAGCAGGGGCATGCCGACGCGCGCTGGGTGAGCCTCGACACCCTCGTGCGTGCGGCCAACGCCCAACTGACGCGACTGGGCGGCACTGATACGACAAAGCGCTGGCTGGACTTCGACATCGGGCTGCTGTTCTTCCGGGACAACGGCCGGCTCGCCGCCTCCGGCGTGAACCTCGACAGTGCGCTGGCGGCGCTCGCCGCGCGCGTTCGGGCGGTGCCCGGCGTCGCGCGCGTCGACCGGCCGGCCGACCTCGCCCGAGCGGATACCGCGGAGGATCCGATCGCGCGGCGCTGGCTGCACCACGTGGCTGGGGACTCCCGCATCGCGCTGGTCGTCACGTTGCGGCCGTTCGACGCGTGGAGCGGCCCGCTGCCGATTGCGCAGCACGGCCAGCCGTCGGATCTCGACACCCACGTCCCCCTGATCCTGTGGGGGCGGGGGATCCAGCACGGCACCTACGACAAGCGGGCGAACACCGTGGACATCGCCCCCACGCTCGCGCAGCTGCTCGGCTTGTCGCCGTTCAGTCTGCTCGATGGGCGTGTCCTCAAGGAAGCGCTCGAACCCCCGAGGTGAGCCCGCATGGTCCAGCACCAGCTCTCCCCCAACCAGCAGCGCAAAGTCGACGAGATCACGGAGCTCCAGAAGACGGTGAGCCACGTCCGGACGCTTGTCACCGAGCTCGAGTCCAACCGGGCCGCCAAGACGACCATCGTGACCAACCTCTGCGGCTCCATCGCCCGGGAGCTGTCCCAGATGCGCCAACGCCTGCTGACGGCTCCGATCGGGACGGTGGCGGACATCGCCGGCGCGCTGGCGATCATGGCGAGCCGCACCGGCGGCCTCAACATGAAGCTCCGCGGTCTGACCGACGGCGTGAATAGCCTCGACATGCAGCTCGACCAGGCGTTGAAGGCCGCGATGGCTCCCGAGGCCAAAGACAAAGCCAAGAAGTGAGCGCGCCCGCCATCCGCTGCACCGGTCTCGCCAAGCGGTACGGCGACGTCGTCGCCGTCGCCGGGCTCGACCTCACCGTCCAGACCGGCGAGTGCTTCGGTCTGCTCGGCCCCAACGGCGCCGGCAAGACCACCACCATCGAGATCCTCGAAGGCCTCACGGTCCCGGACGCGGGCGACGTCGAGATCCTCGGCATGCACTGGGACGACGGGGGGGGGGCCGGCGGCCGCGCCCTGCGGGAGCGGCTCGGCATCCAGCTCCAGGAGACCCAGCTCGGCGATAAGCTCACCGTCGCGGAGACGGTGCGTCTGTTTCGCAGCTTCTACCGCCGCTCGCACACGGTGGATGAAGTCCTCGCGCTGGTGGGCCTCGAGGAGAAGCGCCGCAGCTGGGTGGGCAAGCTCTCGGGCGGGCAAAAGCAGCGGCTCGCCGTTGCCTGCGCGTTGGTGAGCCGGCCGGAGCTGCTGTTCCTCGACGAGCCGACCACCGGGCTCGACCCGCAGTCGCGCCGCTCGCTGTGGGAGATCATCGGCGGTTTCCGGGCCGCCGGGAACACCGTACTCCTGACTACGCACTACATGGAGGAGGCGGAGCGGCTGTGCGACCGCGTGGCGATCATGGACCACGGCAAGGTGATCGCGCTCGGCACGCCGCGTCAGCTCATCGCCTCGCTCGGCGCCGACCACGTGGTGGAGTTCGCCCTTGCCGACGGCGCCGCCACCGAGGCGTTCCTCGGCGAGCTGCCCGGCCTGCCCGGGGTCAAGTCGGTGCGCACCGCCGTCGACCGCATCGCCCTCACGGTGACCGAGGTGCACCGCACGTTGCCCGCCCTCATGAGCCTCGTTGAGCGGCGTGGCGCCGAGCTGTCGTCGCTCACGACCCACCACGCCACCCTGGAGGACGTCTTCGTCGCGCTGACGGGACGGCAGCTGCGCGATGCGTGACCACCCGCTGGTGCAGCTGACGCTCTCCCGAATGCGGGAGTTCTACCGCGAGCCGGAGGCGATCTTCTGGGTGTTCGGGTTCCCGATCGTGCTCGCGTTCGCGCTGGGCATCGCGTTCCGCAGCCGCGGCCCCGGCGAGCTGAACGTCGCGGTCCTGCGCGGCGGGGGCGACAGTGCAATCGCCGCGGCGCTGGACGGCTCGCCGGCGCTCAAGGCCATGGTGCTCGACTCCGCCGAGGGCCGCCAGCGGCTCCGCACCGGCCGCATCGCGCTGCTGGTGGTGCCGGGGGATCCCCTCGTGTACCGCTACGACTCGACCCGCACCGAGAGCCGGCTGGCCCGGCTCGAAGTGGATGCGGTGCTGCAGCGCCTGCGCGGCCGGACCGACCCCGCCACCGTGCGCGACGAGCGGGTCACCGAGCCCGGCTCCCGCTACATCGACTTCCTCATCCCGGGGCTGCTCGGCATGAATCTGCTGGGGAGCGGTATCTGGGGCGTCGGCTTCTCGGTGGTGCAGGCGCGCCAGAAGAAGCTCCTCAAGCGCTTCATGGCCACGCCGATGCATCGCAGCCACTACCTGCTGGGGTTCATCCTCTCGCGGCTGCTGTTCCTGTGCGGCGAGGTCGTGGCGTTGATCGGCTTCGGGTGGGTGATGTTCGGCGTGGGCGTGCGCGGGTCGTTCGCGGCCCTCGGGGCGATCAACGTGCTCGGCGCGCTGAGCTTCGCGGGGCTCGGCCTCTTGGTCGCCAGCCGCGCCCGCACGATCGAGGCCGTCTCCGGGCTGATGAACCTGGTGATGCTGCCGATGTGGGTGCTCTCCGGCACCTTCTTCTCCTACGCCCGCTTCCCCGACGCGATGCAGCCGTTCGTCAAAGCGTTGCCGCTCACCGCGCTGAACGACGCGCTGCGCGCCGTCATGATCGACGGCACCGCGGTCACCCGGCTGGGGGCGCCCCTCGCCATCGTCGCGGCGTGGGGTCTCATCAGCTTCGGCATCGCGCTGAAGATCTTTCGCTGGCGCTGACTACGGATTCACCGTCACCGTGCCTTTCATCGAGGAGTGGTAGGTGCAGTGGTAGGCGAACGTCCCGGCGCTGGGGAAGGTCTGGGTAAAGGTCCCTCCCCCTGTCATCCCTCCGTAATTATCGGGCATGGTGCCCATCAGGTCCTTCGCAAACCCTCCTGCGTCGGCTGTCACGCTGTGGGTGACACCGTCAGTGTTGGTCCACTTGACGCTGCCACCCGCCGTTATCGTGATGCTGGCAGGCGAGTAGGCGGTGTTGGCGATGGTCACGTTGGCGGCGATGCCCCCGCCGCCACTCCCTGTCGGGTTCGAGCCATTGGCGCTCATGGAGCTGGACCCACCGCAGGCCGTGAGGCCGATGGCGCAGAGCATGGTTCCGACGACAACGCGCATGGGTCTAGCCTCCTTACGCTTTGGGTTCTGAGTATCCCGCGTGATGTTGAATACCCCAGTGGGAGACGCTCGGTGCCGGAGTTCTGGATTCAGTTGCTTCCCCCCCAAACCACGTCCCACAGACGGCGCAGGAACCCGGCGGTCGCTTTCTGCAGCGCTTCGCGGAACGCCTGCGCGGTGGGGAAGCGCCGTGCGGGCTCGCTGGCGATCGCGTGGCGCAGCACCTCCTCGAGCTCCCGCGGCACGTCGCCGCGCTCCCCCTGCAGAGGTGGGAGCACCTCGGCGGTTTGCTTGGCCAGCACGACCTCCGGCGTAATTCCCTCGAACGGGGGCCGGCCCAGCAGGGCATAATAGCCGACCGCGGCAAGCGAATAGAGGTCGGCCCGCTGGTCCACCCGCTCGCCCAGCAGCTGCTCCGGGGCGGCGAATTGCGGCGTGCCGCTGCGGGACGACGCGCCGCCGAAGCGCTCGCCGCGCAGTGCTAGGGCGAGGCCGAAGTCGGTGATGCGGAGGCGCCCGTCCGGCTCGATGAGCATGTTCTCGGGCTTCAAGTCTCGGTGGACGAGGCCGAGCGCGTGGGCGTGCTCGAGCGCCGACAGCGCCTCGCCGAGCATCCGGGTGACGCGGTCCACCGCCAGCGGGCCCTGCTGCTGCACCAGTTGGGCCAGGCTCAGCCCCGGCACCAGCTCCATCGTGTACCACTGCAGCCCGGCGCGTCCGGCGATGTCGTAGATGCTCACGATGTTGGGGTGCCGCAGCCGGGCTGCAAGCTGCGCCTCCCGCCGGAAGCGCTCTACCACTGCCGCATCGGCGGTCAGCGAAGGGTGCAGCACCTTGATGGCGACGTCGCGCTCCAGGCCGAGGTCGCGCGCCCGGTAGACGCGCCCGAACCCGCCGGCGCCAATCTCGTCGAGTAGCTCGTAGTCGTCGCCCAGCGCCCGGCGCAGGCGCCGCTCGAAGCCGGACTCCGCGAGCGGCGGCTCGGCCGCCGGGGCGTGGAAGACGCCGGCGTCCGCCACGAAGTCCTCGAGCATCTCGGTTGCGGTGTAGTAGCGGTCGGCCGGTCGCGGGTGCAGCGCGCGCAGGATGACGCGTTCCACCACGACGGGGATCGTGGGCCGCAGCTGCCGGGGTGGCGTCACGGCCGCGGGGTCGGCGGCCGGCTCCTGGGCCGTGAGCGCGTAATAGACGATGGCGCCGACGCCATACACATCGCTCGCGGGCTCGCCGGCGTCGCCGCCGCGCACCTCCGGAGCGCTGAACGCCTCCGTGCCGGCGCCGTCGCCCGCGGGCACGAGGGGCAGGCACCAGTTGGCATAGCGCAGGTCGGTGATGATGCCGCGGCCCGCGAGATCCAACATCAGCGTGGTGGGCGTGATGCGGCGCATGATGATGCCCCGGGCATGTGCGTGCTCGAGCGCGCCCAGTAGGTCGCGGACCAGGGACATCACTGCCGGGATCGGGCGCGGCCCGCGCCGGATCGCTGTCGCCAGGCTCTCGCCGTCGATCCAATTGGCGGTGCGGTAGGCGAACGGGCCCACGACTGCCGCGTGGTACGCGTGGCGGATGGCAGGATGGTCGAGCGCGGCCAGTGTCTCGGTTTCGCGCAGGAACCAGGCCCGCCCCGGCGAGTCGGGCGACAGGTGCACCCGCAGCGCGACGAACCGCTTCAGCATCCCGTCCCAGGCCTGGTACAGCGCCCGCTCGCGCGACAACGCCACGAGGTGCTCGAGCCGGAAGGCCGGCTCCAGCGCTTCGGTGAGGCCGGTGAGGAGATCGACGGAGGGCGTCTCAGGAGTCGCCGCGGTAGCAGGCTTCGTCATCCCCCGCCCCCCGACATCCGGATCACGACCACCGCCCAGCCCGCCCGCGCCACGCGCGTGTAGCGCGCGTCGCGCAGCAAGACCAGCATGCCCCCCCCTCCCTCGCTGGGTCCGGTATCCACTTCCGCCGTCAGAAACCTGGCGAACTGCAGCATCGCGCGACCCTCGGACGTGTGCAGGAGGGCATCCTGCACCTGTGGGTCGTTGAGGTGGCGGGGCAGGGCCCAGTCGTCGCCCGCCACGGTGTCCGCGCTGGCATAGATCGGCTCCCACGAGAACGGCCGCCCCACGACGGTGAGGGCCGCCCACTGCGCTCCGGGACCGAACCGCACGATCGCGGCCCGCCGCGCGGCGGCCTTGGCGGGGAGGCTGGCGATTCCCTGGGCGAGCGCGTAGCCGGCGAGCGCGACCAGCGCCGTCGCGGCCGCGCGGCGCCGCCCGACCACCCCGAACCAGTGGCGCGTCCAGCCGAGGGCCGCGACCACGCACAGCCCGGCGAACACCACCTTGAGCCAGGAGCCTGCTTGGTCGGCGCGGAGGACCACAACCGTGATCGGCACGCCCACCCCCCCCACCAGCGCGAGCGGCCGCCAGTGCCGCCGGCCTCCCCATCCCAGAGCAACGAGCGGGACCAGCCAGAAGAACGGATCCACAATCGCTACGGCGTCGCCGTAGTACCATCGCTCGCTCCACGGCAGCCACGGCCGCAGCCCGTAGGAACCTTGCCAATCCATGACCAGGTGGCTCAGCACCGTGGCTCCGACGCAGAGCGCGATCCAGCCCCATGCCGGCGAGGGGGCGCCGCGCCGCCGTGCCCACCACGTCGCGCCAAGCCCGATGAGCAGCGTCAGGCCCGCGATCTCCACGGCGGCGCCGAGGAAGGAGTGCGTGATGCCGCGATGGAGCGTGTAGTAGTCGAGCCGCCGCCCGCGGAAGCCGATCAGGAACTCTGCCCAGTCGGGTGCGTTGGCCGCCACGGCCCCCACGAGCGCTGCATGGGGGGCGCGGCCGTCGGCCACGGCGCGCCCGAGCGCGGCCCCCACCAGCGCGTGGGCGAGGTTGTCCATGGCCCGGATAATACACCGACCTGGCGTCGCGTGATGGGTATCCCGGGAGTCTTGGGAGACGATGGACGCCTAGCAAAGGAGCAATCGATAGCAGGGTGCTGAAAAAGTCTGGCCGACCGCGTGCCCGTGATGCGCGGCTGAAGCCGCGACTCGGCTCCTTCCGCTGAAGCGGGGCAATCACGCCCGTTTACGGGTGCCGTTCCAACGTGCTCACCGGTAGCTGGCGCCGATCTCAATCTCGATGACACGTTGGAACGGCACGGGCAGATGCCGAGTCGCGAGTTCACTCGCGCACTCCGCGCCCTGCCTAGCTGCCTTCCGCCGTGAGACTGGGGAGACGAGTTGGACCGGCACTAGCCAGTTGGGGGGGCGGGGCATACGTTAGGGGCCGTTTTTGACCCCTTGTGCCTCGGAGCCACTGAT
>QHUY01000174.1:9365-13726 GCA_003223415.1 Gemmatimonadota bacterium | reverse complement strand
ACCGGCTCCCCGACAGGGGGGCTAGGGGGTAAGTCCGCCGAGGAGCTGCTCGCGGCCGTGAAACAGGCTACGGCCGGCAAGTTCGAGATCCTGGGACAAATGAGCCGGGCCCAGGGCGGCGGCGTGGTGTACTTCGCCCGCGAGATCGCCACCGGCAAAGTCGACGCGCTGCGGCTCAAGCAGGAGAAAGATCAGGGCTACTCCATCGGGCTGACGAACGTGCTGCAGCGGGCGCTCGACCCCCCCCCCCCGGACCAGGATCCCCACAAGCCGCGCCGGCCCAAATAACCGCAGACGTCAAACGGAGACGTCGAACACCAGCGTCAAGCAAAACCGTCACGACGCCTTTCCTCGACGCCTCTTCTCGACGTCTTTTCCCTACGCCTTTTCCATACGAACTTTGGTAGTCCATGCACACCTCCCGCCGCACCCACGGCTTCACCGAATCCGTCATCCGCGGGATGACCCGGGTCGCCAACGAGCACAGCGCCATCAACCTCGCCCAGCGCTTCCCCAATTTCCCCGCCCCCGACGTCATCAAGGAAGCCGCCGCCCGTGCGATCCGGGCCGACATCAACCAGTACGCCATCACCTGGGGCGCCAAGCGGCTGCGCGACGCGCTCGCCCGCAAGTACGCGGACTGGTACGGCATGACGGTGGATCCCGAGACGGAGCTCACGGTGACCTGTGGCGCCACCGAAGCAATGGCCGCCGCGTTGATGGCGATCGTCGATCCGGGCGAAGAGGTCATCATCTTGGAGCCCTTCTACGAGAACTACGGCCCCGACGCGATCCTGTGCGGGGCGAAGCCGGTGTTCGTCCCGATGGCCGCCGGCGAGGAGCTCGATCTCGACCGCCTGAAGGCGGCGTTCACGCCGCGGACCCGGGCGATCGTCGTGTGCACGCCGAATAATCCGACCGGACACGTCTTCACTCGCGCGGAGCTCGGGGCCATCGCCGAGCTGTGCCGGCGCCACGACGCCTACGCCGTCACCGACGAGATCTACGAGCACATCTACTATGAAGGGAAGCACATCCCCATCGCGAGCCTGGAGGGGATGCGCGAGCAGACCGTCACGGTCAGCGGGGCGTCGAAGACCTACAGCATCACGGGGTGGCGCATCGGGACGATCGTCGCGCCGGCGGCCGTCACCGACGCGATTCGCAAAGTCCACGACTTCCTGACCGTCGGCGCCCCCGCGCCATTGCAGGAGGCCGTCGCCGTGGGGATCGAGACGCTGGGCCGGGACTATTACGACGGACTGGCGCGCGACTACCGCGCCCGGCGCGACCTGCTGTGTGAGGCGCTGGTAGCCGCGGGGTTCCGCTGCACGCCGCCGGAGGGGGCGTACTACGTGCTGGTGGACTTCTCGGCGCTGTCCGAGCTGCCCGACGACGAGTTCGCGTTGTGGCTGACCAAGGAGATCGGCGTCGCGCCGGTGCCGGGGTCGAGCTTCTACTCGCGACCTGAGCTGGGGAGGAAGTTGGTCCGCTTCGCCTTCTGCAAGACGGACGATGTGTTGCAGCAGGCGGCCGAGCGGCTGCGGGCGGTTCGGCGCGCGGCCGACTAGGCGGAGGCGGCCCTGGGCGTTGATGGGGCGTTGACGGCTCGTTCGTAAGTCTCTGTTTCGGTCAGGGGCGAGAGTATATGTTTCCCGATGTGCGAGCCGAGTCATTGCTGACTGCCACCGACGTGGAGCGCCTGTCGCTTCCGGACAAGCAGGTCGAGCTCGTCCGGGGGCATCTGGTCGTGCGCGAGCCGCCGGGCACTCGGCACGGGGCCATCGCCGCCAACCTCACCTGTCTCGTGGGGGCGTTCGTGCGCCGGCACGGGCTGGGTGTGGTCTTCGCGCAGGATACCGGGTTCAAGATCACTTCCGACCCGGACACGGTTCGCGCGCCGGACGTCGCATTCGTCGCGCGGGAGCGGACGGACCGGATCCCCGCGCGGGGGTACGCCGCCCTGGCCCCGGATCTCCTGGCCGAGATTCTGTCGCCCGACGATGCGCCCGCCGAGGTCCTCGCCAAGATCGCCGACTGGCTTGCCAGCGGCACGAGCCTGGTATGGCTCGTCGATCCCGAGCGGTCGGAGGTCCGCGTCTACCGCCGGGATGGGAGCCTCGCGGTGCTCAGGGAGATGGATTCGCTCGACGGCGAGGATGTGTTGCCGGGGTTCGCATGTCCGCTCGGGGACGTGTTCGCGTGACCTGATGAGGGAAGGGGTTGTGAGCTGGAGGAAACAACAGCCCCGCGACGGTTGTCATTGCGGGGCTGTGCCTTTGCGGCGGCCCTGCGGCCCCGCCCGTGGTGAGACCACAGGTATGCCAGGCCCCGGCGCTCAGCCGACCAGGTGCCCGCCTAGTCGATGATTCCCAGCGCGCGCGCAATGTTGATCCGGCCCTTGCCGTAGTACGGGTCGGTCCCGGGCGCGCCGAGGTCGTCCGCCGACTGGAGGATCCTGGCGCGGATCAGCGCCGGATGCCCGTGGCCCAGCTGCGCCACGAGCAACGCGGCAAGTCCGGCGACCGTGGGGGCTGCGAAGCTCGTTCCTGCCCCTTGCACGATTGGCTGATGCGCTCGACATGCCGGTGGTACGGTGGTGGCCCCGCTCGGGGTTGTCGTGCACAGGGCCCAGAATCTCCGGAACTGACCCGGGGCGCCGGTGCCGCCGGGCGCGGCCACGCCGATGGCGGAGCGGCCAAAGGCGGTGTAGGGTGCGGGCGCATCCACGTCCACCCACGGCCCATTCACCCCCGTGGCACCGGTCGGCCCCGTCGCGGCCACGCAAACCGCATTGGCGGCCTCACACGGGAGCCGAACGATATCGCCGTCGTGGTCGAGGTCGGCGGCATCGTTGAAGGGGACGCTGACGACGAGAGCGCCCTTCCGGAAGGCGTAATTCACAGCGCGCTCGAATGCTGCCACCGTGCCGGGGCTCTGGCTCTTGTGGCGTTGGCTGCCTCGGCTGACGTTGATCACGTCGGCACCCTGGTCGGCTGCGTACACGATTCCCCTGATCAGCCGGGCGGCCGTGTGCGAGTTGGTGGAGTCCGCGACCTTTACCGCGAGAAGCGTGACGTACCGGTTCACGCCCGCAAGAACAGTCGCGTTGCTCGCGACGGCGGACGCCACGGCGGTCCCGTGCCAGAACAGGTCGCTGAACGGGAGCCGGCCGGGATAGTGCCGCGTCACGTCCTCGGGCACGAATGATATCGAGCGGTCGAGATCCACGAGTCCCACCAGGTCCGGGTTCGAGTAGTCGATGCCGGTGTCGAGGATCGCGACCACGACGTCATGCGACCCGAGAAAGCCGGCTGCCCACGCCTCGGGCGCGAAGACCGCCCGCAGGTTCCATTGCCGCGGGTAAAATCGGGCTGTAGTCGGCGACGCGGTTGCATCCGCGGGCACGAGGTCCTCGCTCGCGATCTGCTCGGCCGGGACTTCGGCAGCCGCGACGTCGTCATCCGCCATGGTCGTGACCTCGTCGGGCTCTACGTTCCGGATGTCTGCTTGGGCGGCTAACGCAGCCGCCGCGTCCTGCGTCAGGCCGGTCACAGCGGCCACCCCAATGTTATCGAGCGAAGCCTCGACCGAGCCGCCCAAGCTCGCGACGCGCTCCCCGAAGTCGGCCGGCACCCGCTCGGCCGCGAACACGACAACGTGGCGGCCGGCCTGGTCCAGGGACGTCACGCTCGCGGCGAACGCCCCACGAGAGGCTGACTCTGTTGGCGCGCGTTGATCGACGCAGCCCTGGAGCGCCAGGGCGGCCACGGCGGCCAACGCAAAGAGGTTCGATGGACTGCGCTTCATGGCTTACCTCGCTTTCCCGTGAGTCGCCGTGGTGCCAACGTCCGTGGGGCCGACACGCCTGGCGTCGAGCCCGCACGCAGGGTGCTGGAGCCCGGTGGCGGACTCGAAAACGCGGCATTCGAGCGGTCGGAGTAGCCGCCATCCTTGAGGGCCACGACGAAGTACGTCTGATAGAGGGGGTATGGATAACCCTGGAGTCGGAAGCTGGTCGTGTTGGGGCCGACCGTCGCGACGACCTCCCAATAGCCATACCCATAGTCGATCGCGATCTGATAGCCGTCCTCGACGGCGGAGTTGTCCGTCCAGGCAAAATCGACCGTGACCGAGTCGATAACCGTCGCGGTGAAGCCAGTCGGACCTGCGGGAGGCGTGGTGCAGTCCGTGTTCGACGGGGGAGAATCGCCCTTCACGTTGAACGCGATGACCCGATAGCACACCTGCTGCTCAGGTGCCGCCCCGTTGTCCCACAATCCCGCCTGGTCCGGCCCCGTCGTGTAGTACGAAACCCAACTCGCACCGCCATCGGCCGAGCGTTCCACGCGGAACCCTTC
>QHUY01000174.1:3909-9352 GCA_003223415.1 Gemmatimonadota bacterium | reverse complement strand
GCTCGCTTGCGGCACGGCATCCAGGTTTGCCGGCGCAGCCGGCGGCTTGGTGGCCACGACCACGCTGATGGTATTCGAGCCTCTGGATGTTCCGCCATCCTTCGTCGCATAGACCCGGTACCAATAGGTGCTGTCGCCGACGCCGGAGTCGTGATAGCTCGTCGCGTTGGCGGACAGGGTCGCCACGAGGGCAACCGGTCCAACCGCGGTCCAGCGATACACCGCGAAGCCATCCTCGACGGCGGAGACGTCGGTCCACGAGAGGTCCACACTGCCGTCGCTGAGCACGGCCGCCACGAGGTTCGTCGGTCCGACCGGCACGGTGGTGCAAGCGACGTTCGACGGACCTGAGTCGCCGAACGAGTTGACGGCGAACACGCGATAGCAGACCGGCTGCTCCGCGCTGGGGACCTGAGCGTCGTCGAGGGATGTGGCGTTCGAGCTCGTGCTGCCAACCGTCGTCCATGGCCCCGCAGTGGTCGGCGAGCGTTCCACGCGGAACCCATTCTCGTTCGACGCGTTGTCCGTCCACGTGACGTGGATCGCGTAGCCGTTGAAGCGTGGCGCGGCGTTGACGCCGGACGGCGCCGCGGGCAGCACCGCAAGCGTGGTCGCGCAGGCGACGTTGGAGAAGTCACTGTAGCTGACTTGGCGACGCGCGCCTTTGTAGGCGCGCACCTTGTAGCAGTACTCCGTGGAGGCCTGGAGAAGGTCGTTGCCCCCCGCAGTGATATTCGGCCAGGGGTAGACGGTGAACAGGGTGAACGTGCCCGTCGGCCCCGTGGTCGAGCGCCATACTTCCCAGCCGTCCTCGTTCGTCGAGTTATCCTGCCAGGCCAGCCAGATCTGGTGGTACGAAGCGGCAGAGGCTGTGAGGTTGGTGGGAGCGCCGCCGGCGACACCCTTGGAGACGTCAAAGGACGGGGCGAGGGGCAGTTCGGAGTCGCAGCCGGCGACCAACAGGAGGAGCAGCGGAGCGGCGACAGACCGGCGCAAGAACTTGTGGAGATCGGGTTTCATGGGATACTCCCTGTGAGATCGCGGCTCACGGCACCGACACCATGGAACATCTCCGAAGATGCACCGGGTCACTCCTATCTGATTAGGCGCCGTTCTGGCTCAGCCGGGCTCAACATCGAGCATTCGAGACCTTGTTTGACCCGCCACTTGACGCCCGGTACCTTGACGTCGACGATCTGGGAGGAGACAGTGGCGGCCCCGCGAGAATCGGACATCACTCGGCTCCTTCGGGAGTTAGCCGAGGGCCAGCCCGACGCCCTCGATCGCCTCATGCCACTCGTGTACGATGAGTTACGGCGCATCGCCCACGGCCAGCTCCGGGGCGAGCGGCCCGGGCACACGCTCAGCACCACCGCCCTGGTCCACGAGGCGTACCTCAAGCTGGTGAACCTCCGTCAGATGGAGTGGCAGCACCGTGCTCACTTCTTCGGCGTGGCAGCCCGACTGATGCGGCGCATCCTGATCGACTACGCGCGGGCCAGGAAGCGGGAGAAGCGCGGCGGCGAGATGATTCAAATCCCGCTGTCGGAGGGGCTGGAGGCGCCGGTGGAGCGTGCCGAGGACATGCTGGCGCTCGACGAGGCCCTTACACGGCTCGAGGCGCGAAACCAGCGACAATGCCGCGTCGTCGAGTGCCGTTGCTTTGCCGGGATGTCCGTGGAGGAGACTGCTGCGGCGCTCGGCACCTCGCCCGCGACCGTGAAGCGGGATTGGGCCTTCTCGCGGGCATGGCTCAACCGCGAGCTGGGGCAAGACGGCGACGGGCTCGCGACGACCGAAGGCTTTTGCCACCGCGCTCAAGCAGCCGCCAGAGCAGCGGGCGGCCTATGTGGCCGCAGCGGTCGAGGATCCAGCAGTGAGCGGCGAGGTGCTCTCGTTACTCCAGGCTCACGAGGGCAGGGGACGCCTCGACAGCATCGCAGACCGGCTGCGCGGCCTCCGACCGGCTGCTGCTTCTATCCCCCTGGCGCAGCTCCTGGATCGTTTGCGCGCCGGCCTCGGCGGCCGTTATCGCGTCGAGCGTGAACTGGGCCGCGGTGGCATGGCCATCGTGTTGCTCGCCGAAGACGTGAAGCACCGTCGCAAAGTCGCCCTGAAGGTCCTCCAACCGGACCTCGCCCTAAGCCTCGGTGCAGGACGCTTCCTTCAGGAAATCGCCATCGCTGCTCAGCTCGCGCATCCGCACATCCTGCCGCTCCACGATTCGGGGGAGGCCGACGGACTGCTCTACTACGTCATGCCGTACGTCGAGGGGGAGTCGTTGCGGGACCGCTTGAGGCGCGAACGGCAACTCTCCCTCGCGGACGCGCTGCAGATCACCCGCCAGGTGGCCGACGCCCTGAGTTATGCTCACAGCCACGGCGTGATCCACCGCGACATCAAGCCGGAGAACATCCTGCTGGAGGCAGGGCATGCGGTTGTCAGCGATTTTGGGATCGCGCGGGCGATGACGGCGGCCGGCGGGGACGAGCTGAGCGAGACGGGCATCGTTCTTGGGACGCCAGCCTACATGAGTCCCGAGCAGGCAGTGGGAGGGCATGACGTCGACGGGCGGAGCGACCTCTACAGTTTGGGTTGCGTTCTCTACGAGATGTTGGCCGGGGAGCCGCCGTTCACCGGGGCGACCGTCGAGAGCGTTCTGCGCCAGCAGCTCACGGACCAGCCGCCGGCCCTGACCGGCATCCGCGCGGCCGTGCCGGAGGCCGTGGGCGCCGCGGTCCGGCGCGCGCTAGCGAAGCGACCGGCCGATCGCTTCTCTACCGCAGTTCAGTTCGGCGAGGCGCTCTCGCTGCCGGGCCCGAGCGCGGCGCCCGCGGGCCGTGGCCGGGTCCGCGCGGCCTTCGCGCTCGGCGTCGCGGCGGTCATGGCGGGGACGGTGCTGGACCGGCCGCGATCTCTGGTGCACCCGGCGGCGTCCGTCATCGCCGTGCTGCCGCTCGTGCCGACCGCGGGGGATACGAGCCTGGCCCGCCTCGGCCGCGACTTGGTCGTCACGCTCAGCGCCAATCTCGAGGGTGTGGGCAAGATCCGAACGGTGGACGCGCTGACCGTGCTCGCCCAGACGCAGCAGTCAGGCCCCCTGGCGCTCGAGCAAGGCGCCCAGCTCGCGGGGCTGCTCGGCGCTTCGAGCGTCGTGCACGGGGCCATCGCCCGCGCGGGTCCGAAGATCAGGATCGACGTCGGACTCTTCACGACGAATGGCGGCGACCCGATTGCGCGGGCATCCGTGACGGCCGATCCCAACGATCTCACGACGGTCACCGATTCGCTGACCTCGGCGTTGCTGCGCGAAGTGTGGCGTGCGCGGGCGCCGCCCAGCCCGAGCCTGGCGGCTGTCACGACTGGGTCCCTGTCGGCACTGCAAGCCTTTCTGGAGGGTGAGCACGCCGCCCTGGAGAACCGCTGGAACGACGCCGCTCAAGCCTATGCCCGCGCGATGCGGGCGGACTCGACCTTCTGGCTGGCGTACTGGCGGTACGCTTACGCCCGCTGGTGGTACCTCGACGCCGTCGACGACGCGGTCCTGACCCCGCTCCACTCGCACCGGTTTTCCCTCCCGCAACGCGACCGGCTGGTGTTCGAGTCCTGGTGGACCGACACCTTCTCGGTCGCCCTGGCCCGCGCCCGCGAGGCGGTCGACCGCTATCCCGATTACTGGCCCGGCTGGATGCAGTACGCGGACTGGCTGTTTCACGTAGGACCCGTATACGGTCATGACAAAGCCGAGGCGCAGGCAGCGCTGGAGCGCACCGTGGCGCTCAATCCGGCGTTTCTGCCTGCCTGGGAACACCTCCTCTGGGCCACGGTCCCACACGACACGGCGGCCGCCGCCCGCGCCCTCGACGCCCTGGTGCGGCTGGGCTTTGGCCGCGCTGCCATCGCGGAGTTCGGCTTCGACCTCACCCGGGTGTACCGGTTGGACCTGCAGCTGTCGCGCTCGGGGACCCTCGATCGGCCGCTGCTCGACAGCATCGCCGGCGACCTGGTCGCGGTCGCCCACGGCCGCATCGGCGGCGGCGCCACGTTGCTTCGATCCCAGGTCGAGTTGAGCCGGCGTGTACTACGGGCGCGCCCTCGGGTAGAGCTGGCCACGGTGCATGAGCGGCTCCTGGCCGATGCTTGGGCGGGCCGTGGCGCCTGGGATTCGGCGCTCGTAGTGGCGGAGCAGTATGCGCGCCGCCCGGCAGCAGACGCGCTGGAGGGTTATCGCCTGGCGGTAATCGGCGCGTGGCTCGGGGCGGTGGCTCCGGAGAGCGCCGCGCGACAACGGGCCGCGCCGGTGCTTGCAGCCGAACGTCCCGGCCTGAGTGCAATGTGGCGGGCCGAGCTCGCCTGGCTGGACGGGTTGCTCGCGGTGACGGTGCGCGACCGGGAGGCCCTGTCGGCCGCGCGCTCCCGGGTACGCCACGCCGATACGGTCACCACCCCGCTGCTCGAGCGCTCGCTTGGGGCGTTCGAAGAGGAGCTGGCGGGGGCTCGGAGCCGGGCGGCCCGCACCCTGGCCGCGCTGAACTGGGAGAGCCCGGACCTCCTCGCTCCGGGCTACAATGCGCATCCGTACGTGATCGCGGTCAGTCGCCTCGCGGCCGCGCGATGGCTCGCGGCGGAAGGGAACACGGCGGAAGCCGCGCGTCTCCTGATGTGGTTCGACGCGGCGTGGGCACTCGACGGGTATCGGCCCGCGCGGCGGGTCCTAGGGGGGCTTGCCAATCTCGAGCGGGCGCGCACCGCGGAGATGCAGGGGCAGACTGACCTCGCGCGCGATAGCTACACGGAGTTCCTGCGCCGCTACGACATGCCAGTCCCGGCGCACCAGCACCTGGTGGACGAAGCCCGAGTCGCGCTGGCACGACTGGGGGGTCACCGGATGGGGGAGAAGAATGGACTAGCGAGACCCTAGCCATCACCCGAGCTCGGCGTCCAGCTCCTTGTGCGCCTGCAGGAGCAGGTCGACTGCCTCCGCCACCTCGCGAGCGAGCCCCAGGTCCGTGGTGACGCTCTGGACGCTGGCGGTGCCGGCGTGGAGCCGCAGCAGGTTCAAGCGGATCGTTTCGAGCGCGGCCACGGCGTCGGCGAGCCGCTGCTGGACGATGTCCCGCTCGGCCCTCAGGTCAGTGGCGATACGGTCTCGGCGGCTCTCGATCGCCGGCTGGGCCGTACCCTTCCCCATTCCCCTTTCCCCAGTCCTCGTCTCGGGAAGGGCATCCTGCAGCTCCTCGAGCCGCTTGCGCATCCGCTGCGCGTCCTCTTCGAGACGGTGCACGACGACGGGCAGGTCCCGCAGTTGGCGACGCGTCTCCTTCGGCAGCTCGCCGAACAGCTGCTCGGCTGCCATGCCGATCGACAGCTCGGTGGGCCGGTGCGTCATGGCGGCGGGCAGGGCGCCGCGGGGCGTGAACGATCTCGCGACGCCGAACATCCA
>QHUY01000174.1:0-3869 GCA_003223415.1 Gemmatimonadota bacterium | reverse complement strand
CGCCGATCCCCCCTCCGATGCCGGCCAGGAAGAAGGCGGGCAGGAAAAGCTCCGACGGCGAGAGGGAGAGAAACACGGAGATCACTGCCCCCCCGAAGCCAGCGACCGAGACCAGCTTGAGGAAGCGCTCCAGGAGCGACGGCTCGCGGCCACCTTCCACCGCGCGCTCCTCACTGCTCTGCGCGATCTCCGTCTTGAACGCCACGCCGAGATCCCCGTGGCTGAAGCCGGACCGGAGCAGCCGCCGGGCCCGGTTGATGAGCACGCCGATGGGCACGAGCGTCAACCCGCCGATGAGTGTGGCGAAGGCGGGGACGACGCCGTACAGGCTTCCGACGGCGCCGGCACCGATGAGCAGCGCGAAGGGATAGAGCAGTGCGCCGCTGCTGTCGAGCCGGCCGTTGTGCTTGACGAACGCCCGCAGCGCGACCGGGATCTCCTTGCGTTGCTCCAGCGCCAGCGTGAGCTGCTCGGCGAGGTCTTGTCCCGTTTGATACCGCTCCGCCCGATCCTTGGCGAGGCAACGCTCGATCGCGTGCGCGAGCTTGCGCGGCACGCCGGCCTTCGCGAGCGAGGGCGGCGGCTTGGTCCCATGCTACGGTAATCGTCCGGTGAGGGCGAAGTAGCCGACGAGGCCGAACGAGTAGAGGTCGCTGCGCCCATCGACTCCCTCGCCCAGCACCTGCTCGGGGCTCATGAACTCCGGCGTCCCGACCACCTCGCCGCCGTCCAGACCCGCCGCGCCTTTCACGAGCCCGGCAATGCCGAAGTCCGCGACCAGCGCGCGACCCGTCGCCGTCTCGAGGATGATGTTGTCCGGCTTGACGTCGCGATGGACCACGCCCTGCGAGTGCGCATAGGCCAGCGCCCAGGCGACCTCGCGCAGCACCCGCGCCGCCTCGGACGGCGGCAGCGGCCCGCGCTCGCGCACCCGCTGCGTGAGCGTGTCGCCCTCCACGAACGCCATCGCGAAGAAGACGAACTCGCCCGCCTCCTCCACCGTGAAGATCGGAATGATGTTGGGGTGGGACAGCTTGGCCGCCGTGCGGGCTTCGCGCAGGAACCGCTCTCGCAGGCCGCCGTCGCGCGCCTTGGAGGGCGGCAGCAGTTTGATCGCCACCGGGCGGTCGAGTCGCACTTCGCGGGCGAGGTAGACCACCCCCATCCCGCCGCGGCCGACCTCGCGCTCGAGGGAATAGCGGCCGGCGAGGGCCGACTGGAAGTCGAGGAAGAGACGGTCGACCTGCTCAACCACGGTGCAGCGCCTCTTCGACCTCCCGCTGGGCCGCGAGCAGCCGTTCGGTCTGCTCGCCGATCTCGCGGGCGTTGGTGAGATCGGCGGTGACACTCTCGACGGTCCCCGCGCCGGCACGCAGGCGCAGCAGGTCGAGCCGGATCGTTTCAAGGGCGGCTACGACCTCGCCGAGGCGCGTCTGCGCCGCCTCGCGCGCGACGCCGAGGTCGGCGACGAGGGCGTCGCGGTGACCCGACGGCGCGCGGGCGACCGGGCCTGCCTCGGCAATGGTGCGGTCGAGGTCTTCGATCCGCTGGCGCATCTGCTGGGCGCGGGCCTCGAGCCCCTTGATCACTTCGGGGAGGTCGCCGAGCGCCCGCCGAGTCTCCCGAGGGAGAGCGTGGAACAGCGCCTCCGCGACGGAACCGAGCGCCAACTCCGTCGGGCGGTTCGCGGCCGGCGCCGCGATTCGCAGCCCCATGCTCGCGACCCGAAACAGTCGGCGGCCGACGGGACCGCCCCAAAACCTCCCCCACAGCGGGAGCCTGCCGAGCCGCACGTTGCGGCGGAACAGCGCCACGCCACCAAGGATCACGCCGAAAAAGGCGGAGGCCACAGCCATGCCGCTAAGATTGTAGGGCGTGTGCAGGAGCCGAGACGCGATCCCGGAGACCGCGGCAACGCCAAAGCAGAACACACTCATCCCGGATAGCACGCGGTCCCGGACCAGTGGCTCGTGGCTGTACTCGAACTGCATTTCTTCGCGGCGACGCTCGAATGCGAGCTTCAGCGCCAGCGCGACGTCGTCCGCGCCGTAGCCGACCCGCGCCAGGCGGCGGAGCTGCCGCCAGGTGAAGAGGGGCGGCAGCGCGAGGAGCGCCATGAAGATCCCCAGCTCGATCACCGGACGTTGGCCTCCCCGGCCGAGCATCCAGAGGAGCCTGCTGATGAAGGTAGGGAGCACGACCATATAGACGTAGGTACCCATGATGCCGACCACCTTGATCCGCTTGAGAAACACACGAACAGGTACGGGGGTCTCCCGCCGCACCTCGAGTGCGTCGCCCAGCGCTTCGGCGAGGGCTTCGCCGGAGGCAAAGCGCTCAGCGGGATTCTTCGCGAGGCAGCGATCCATCGCCTGCGCCAGCGCGCGTGGCACAGCGGGCGCCACGGTGGTGGTCGGCGGGGCTGCGACGGTGAGGTGCTTCGCCATGATGGCCGCGGCGTTCGGCCCCTCGAACGGCAGCTTCCCCGACAGCACGTAGTAGCCGACGACGCCGAGCGAATAGAGGTCGCTGCGGCCGTCCACCGCCTCGCCGCTCGCCTGCTCGGGGCTCATGAAGTCGGGCGTGCCGAGCACCTCGCCCACCCCCGTGCCGCCGCTCGCCTGCGCCAGGCGGGCGATGCCGAAGTCTGCGACGAGCGCGCGGCCCGTCCCCTGCTCGAGCAGGATGTTCTCGGGCTTGACGTCGCGATGCACCACGCCCTGCGCGTGCGCATACGCCAGGGCCCAGGCCACCTCGCGCAGGATCCGCGCCGCCTCGGGCGCCGGCAACGGCCCACGGGTCGCTATCCGGTGGGCCAGCGTCTCGCCGTTCACGTACGCCATCACATAGAAGACGAAGTCTTGCGCCTCGTCGACCGCGTAGATGGGAATGATGTTCGGTTGGGAGAGGCGGGCTGCCATCCGCGCTTCCCGGAGGAACCGCTCCCGGAGCGGCGCGTGGGCGGCGAGCGAGGGCGGCAGCACCTTGATCGCGACGAGCCGGTCGAGCCGCACCTCGCGCGCAAGATAAACGACCCCCATGCCGCCCCGCCCCAGCTCGCGCTCCAGGGAATAGCGCCCCGCGAGGGCGGATTGGAAGGCGACGAACAGAGGGTCGAGGGAGGGGGGGAAGACCATGGCCGCAGGTATCCTACGACCGACGACCGCGCCCGGCTACCAGCGTCAGGCCGGCGTCTCGAGGCCCTGCAGGTCGGGCGTCGCGCCTTCCCCCCCCCTCGCTCCGCGTCGCAGGCCGACCGCCGCGAGGCGGAACAGCCAGCGGCCCAGCGCGCCGCTCCAGAACCGCAGCCGGCGCTCGCCGCGGGGATCCGTGCGCTGCTGGGTACGGGCACGTGCCACGACGGCGGCCAGGAACGCGAGCGCCGCGGCACCCACGATCCCGCCGAGCTCCACGGGCGGGGCCGCCGCGTCCGGCCCCTTCAGCAGGAGCACGGTGCCGAGCGCCGCGGCGCCGAGGGAGACGCGGCTGAGCCATTGGAGCACGCGCTCGAACAGCGACGGCCCAGCCCCATAGATAAAGGATAGCTCCTCATGATGCCGTTCCCGCTCGGCCACCAGGGCGTCGGTGAGGTCCTCCCACCCGTGGCCGTCCGCGAGCAGGCGGCGCGCCCGGGCCCACGCCACCCCGAGGGGCAGCAGCAGGGCGGCCGCGAGGCCGGCAGCGGCGGCGAGGTCGAGCGCGCGCACACCTCCGTACAGCCAGCACCACGCCGCCGCGGGGGCGACGACCAACCCGATGAACGCCTCGTACATCAGGGCCGGGCCCGCGAGGTGCGCGCTGCGGGTCAGGAACGCGCGCACGGCGATCGGCAGCGCCGCCTGGCCCGGCAGCGCTGCGGCGAGCGCCCG
>QHUY01000172.1 GCA_003223415.1 Gemmatimonadota bacterium | reverse complement strand
GGCTGGAGCAAGTTCGCCATCCGCGAGGCGATGCGGGGCGTGCTCCCAGACGTCGTGCGGCGACGCAAGACCAAGCTCGGGTTCGCGGCGCCCGACAGACGCTGGCTGGCGCGGGAGCTCCGCCCCCAGGTGACGGAGCTGATCGAAGACACCCTGCGCTGCGAGAAGTACGTGGACGCCGCAGCGCTGCGGCGCTGGTACGGCTCGTCGCCCGCGACGCACGCGAACGAGGAGTCCTACCTCGGCCTGTTCCGGGTGCTGGCCCTGGAGATGTGGATGCGCGCCTTCGATTTCAAGTGAGGCCGCTCGCGCCGCGGTCCCGGCATGCTCGGAACGCCCGCTTGTGTAACACTCCTGCCACACGCCGCGTCGGCCGTGGCGCGGGCGGGGTGCGTAAGCAGTGGGTTCGCCGCGGGTTAGGAGAACGCCCCTCACCGTACGGGTCCTGCATGGAGATCCGCTGTGCATGCGCCGGAACAGCTCAAGGCCCCCGTGAAGCAGCCCGCGGGCGACTGTGAGACGACGGTCGCGGGGATGATCGGTTTCGTTTCGCCGCGCACCGGAGCGCCGCTCTGGCCGGAGGGGGATGCCCTCGTGTCCTCCGCCGGCGAGCGCGTGCCGGTCGTCCACGGGATCCCGCGCTTCGTGCCCTCCCACAATTACGCCGACGCGTTCGGGTTGCAGTGGAACCTGCACGCCCAGACGCAGCTCGACAGCCGCACCGGTGCAAGCCTGTCAGAACCTCGCCTGGTGCGTTGCGCGGGCCGGCCGCTCGAGCGGTTCGCGGGCCTGCGCGTGCTCGAAGCGGGGTGCGGGGCCGGCCGCTTCACCGAGCTGCTGGTGCGCGCGGGCGCTCTGGTGCACGCCATCGATTTGAGCGCCGCCGTGGAGACCAACCGGCGCAACATCGGCGACCGGGCCACCTACAGCGTGGCGCAGGCGGACCTCCGCGCCGCCCCCTTTCCCGCCGGAGCGTTCGATGCGGTGGTGTGCCTCGGCGTGCTCCAGCACACGCCCTCACCGGAGCAGAGCATCGCCGCGCTGTGGCGTATGCTCGCGCCCGGCGGCCTCCTGGTGATCGACCACTACGCCTGGACGCTGTCGCGGCTCACGAAGCTCGGGCCGCTGTACCGGATGATCCTCAAGCGGCTACCGCCGGCGCGGGCCAAGCGCATCACCGACGTGCTCGTGGACGTGTTCTTCCCGCTGCACTGGGCCGTGCGACACGTGCGGCCGCTGCAGATGCTCCTGAGCCGCGTGTCCCCGTGCCTCGCCTACTGCCATGAGCCGATGGCACTGACCCGGGAGCAGCACGAGGACTGGTGCCGGCTCGACACGTTCGACGAGCTCACCGATCGCTACAAGCGGCTGCGCACGGCGGGCCAGATCCGGCGTACGCTTACGGCGCTGGGCGCCACGGAGATCCGCGTGGTGCGTCACAGCTACCTGGTCGAGGCGACGTGCCGCAAGCCGCCATCCCATCCATGTGCGGCCTAGCCGGACGCTTCCACCCCGTCGCCCTGGCTCCCGCGCCGGGCTGGCACGAGCGGGCCGGGGCCCTGCTGGCGCACCGCGGCCCTGACGGCGCGGGCCACTTCGCTGACCCGCACTGCGAGCTGGTGCACCGCCGCCTCGCGCTCATCGACCTGTCCCCCACGGGGCGGCAGCCGATGCCCAATGAGGACGGCGACGTCCTCGTGGTCTACAACGGCGAGATCTACAACCACCGCGAGCTGCGCGCTGATCTCCAGCGCCGCGGCCACGCGTTCCGCGGTACGTCGGACACTGAGGTGCTCGCGCACCTGTACGAGGAGGACGGTGAGCGGTTGGTGGAGCGGCTGCGCGGGATCTTCGCGTTCGCGCTGTACGATCGCCGCCGCCGCACGCTGCTGCTCGCCCGCGACCGGTTCGGCGTGAAGCCCCTCTTTTACGCCGCGGTGGACGGGGAGTGGGTGTTCGCGAGCGAGATCAAGGCCATCGCCGCACACCCGGGGTTCCGTCCCGAGCTCGACCGGCAGGCCTGCTTCGACTATCTCGGCCTGGGATACGTCCCCGAGCCGGCGACAGGCTTCACGAACGTGCGCGCACTGCCGTCCGGAAGCACGCTCCGGATCACGCCCGACGGGGCGCACGACGCCGTGTTCCATCGGGTCGCGGCGCACCCAGACTTCCGCCGCGGGCTCGCGGACGCGACGGACGACGCGGCCGACCGGCTGCTGCGGGCGGTAGGGGCCCAGGCCCTCGCCGACGTCCCCGTCGCCGCGCTGCTCTCCGGCGGCATCGATTCCTCGCTGGTGGTGGCGGCGCACCGGCGCACCAGCTCGCAACCAACCGCGACCTTCAACGTCCGGTTTCCGGGCGCGGGCGACGACGAGACCCCCGTAGCGCTGGCCGTGGCGACCCACTACGACACGCGGCATGAGGTGATCGACCTCGCCGACCGGAGCCTGTCGCCGGACGCGGTGCTGGATCTGGTGCGGCACTTCGACCAGCCGTTCGCCGACACCAGTCTCATCCCGACCTACTGGATCTCGCGGGCGATCCAGCAGCGCGGCATCATCTGCACGCTCTCGGGCGATGGCGGGGACGAGGCGTTCGGCGGCTATCCGAGCTGTTGGCGTCTGAACCGCTTGGTGCAGCTGATGCGGCTGCCAGACTGGGTGCGTCACGTCACCCGGAACGCCGGGACCCGCC
Source organism: Gemmatimonadota bacterium (assembly GCA_003223415.1). Taxonomy (GTDB): domain Bacteria; phylum Gemmatimonadota; class Gemmatimonadetes; order Gemmatimonadales; family GWC2-71-9; genus 13-1-40CM-70-15. Next base: position 4,498 of record QHUY01000172.1, on the reverse strand, counting down.
TCGCCGGCTGGACCCGGGACCTGGGACGTCAGGTCTCGAAGGCCGCGGCGCTCGCGGAGGCGGGCCGCGATGACCCGGCCGTCCTGCTCGCTGGCCTGGCCAACTACCTCAACGAGGACCAGAAGGCGGCGCTCATGACTGCCGAGGCCCGCGCCGGGCTCGCGCCAGTGTACCGGCTGTACGAGGCTGACCCGGAGCCGGGAGATCTCGAGGCGCTGTCGCGGCGACTGACGGAGAGCCTATTCGCGGTGAGCCTGCCGTCCGACATGCTGCGGAAGGTGGACATGATGAGCATGCGGGCGAGCCTCGAGGTCCGCGTGCCGCTGCTCGACGAGGCGATGGTGACCCTCGGGCTCGCGCTCCCCCACCGGCTCAAGACGGACGGCCGGAGGGGCAAGCGGGTGCTCCGCGAGCTCGCAGCGCGCTGGCTGCCGCGCCGCGTCGCCGATCATGGTGCCGCCGGACTTCCATGTCGCGCTGGACGATCTCCTGCTCTCGGCGGCCGCCCGCACCCGCGGCGTGCTGGACGGCGCACTGCTGAGACGCTGGCTGCGCGCCTTTCGAGACCGCGCCGCGGGCGGGCCGCTGAGCCGCGGCGGAGTGTACCAGCGCGTTTTCACGGCGCTCGGCCTCGAGGTCTGGCTGCGCGAGTTCCGACTCGCCTGGTGACCACCCCCACCCCCACCCCCAGCCATCCTCCGCGGATCACCACCGCCCGGAGGGAAGAGCGCCTCTTAGAGCACATCGCCGCGGAGGAAGCCCGGATCCGGAAGGCGTATGCCAGTCGGCTGGAGCAGCGGCGGGATCAGGGGGCGTCGTGGTCGAACCCCGACCACGTCTACGCGCGGCAGGAACGGGAGCGACGGCTCGTTGGGTTGCTCCGGCGACTCGCGGTCCCCCTCGCCCGGACCCGGATTCTCGAGGTCGGTTGCGGCACCGGCGCCTGGCTGAAAGACTTCCTCAGGTGGGGAGTGCCGCCCGAGAACATTTGGGGCGTGGACCTGCTGCCCGACGTCGTGGCCGAGACTCGAGCGCGCTGTCCGGCGGGCGTACATGTGGAATGCCACAGCGCGGCGCGGCTGCCCTTCCCCGACGCGACGTTCGACGTGGTGCTCCAGTCGCTGTTGTTCACCTCCATTCTCGACGGGGAAGTCCGGCGCGCGGTGGCGCGGGAGATGCTACGCGTAGTGCGCCAAGACGGCTGGATTCTGTGGTACGACTTCCACGTCGACAATCCGTGGAACCCCGACGTTCGCAGGGTCGGGCGCCGCGAGATGGCGGCGCTGTTTCCGGGCTGCCACATCGAGCTCCAGCGGCTGACCTTGGCGCCTCCCTTGTCTCGGCGGGTCGCGCCGCGGTCCCACCTGGTGTGGTGCCTCCTGGCGAAGGTGCCCTGGCTCTGCACGCATTATCTCGGCGTGATCCGGGCAGCGTCGGCGCCACACGCGGGCGCGAGCAGCAGGTAGGGGATGCGCGCCTGCGACGTCGGGTGAGCAAGTATCAGTTCTGGAGCGCCCCGGCACTGCAGGGGGCCACCCGCGTCACGCCATCGAAGTCGGTGAGCGGGCACCACGCCGTCACGCCCGCGCCGCGGGCCGGACTGCCCGTCGTCAGGTGAAAATCGAACCCCGCCGCGTTCGTGAACAGCGGATCGGTGTTCTCTAGGTTGAGGCTCGTGGCGAGACCCGAGCCGCCGATCTGCAGCGCTCCCGTAGACACGTTGCCCGTGAGCGTCGCTCCGGTCCCCGCCCCGGAGAACCACACCCCCGCCGTGGCCGGCTGGTAGAAGATGTTGTTCGCGATCACCAGGTTCGTCGTCGTGGTGGCGATGATGATCTGGGCGTCGCGGTTCGGGTTGGCGCCGGCGAACGTATTGTTCTCGATGTACAGGCCGTCCACCACCGTCCCCCCGCCGTCGTAGCGCTGGATCGCCCACCCGTGCTTGAGGTTGTAGAACACGTTGTTGCGGATCACCACGTTGGTCCCGATGCCGTTGTAGATCCCGTGGTCGTGATTCTGCCAGTAGTCGTTCGGCGGCGTGCACCCGTTCTCCCCGGGGCCCAGGCGCCCGATGTCGTGGATCAGGTTGCCCTCGATCACCAGGTTGGGCGCGTACGCGTCGATGGCGACGATGCCGCCCGTACTCCCGGTGCAGATGTGGCCGATGTCGTGGACGTGGTTCCCCACGACCGTCTGGTCGTGCCCGAGGTAGGTATCGATCCCGTAGCGGTTCGTGTTCCGCACCTCGAACCCCTCGACCCGGATGTACCCGCCCGGGATCGCGATGCCGGTGGTCGAGAGGTTGTTCTGGCCATCGATGACGGCCAGCCAGCGGTGCGCCGCCCGGAACACGATCCGGTTCGTCGCCGTCCCACTGCGACTGATCGTCACGATGGTCGCGCCGCCGGTGTACACGCCGTCGCCTACCAACACGCCGTCACCCGGGTTGACGATGTCGGCCGCGTGTTGGATCGTGGCGAACGGCTGCGCGGCGGTGCCGGGGTTCGCGTCGTTGCCGCTCGTGGCCACGTAGTAACACACGCCGGGGCTGGTATTCCCACAACCGGCCGGTGGCGGGGGCGGGGGCGGGGGCGGCAGCGTAATCGGTGTCGCGGCCTTCTCACACGCACCGGCGCCGAGCAGGCAGCTGACGAGCTGTATCGTAGCGAACGCCTGGAGCCGCATAACACCTCCGCCCGTAGGGCCAGAAGATCGAGAAGAGACGTCTCAACCAGCGTGCCGTCAATTCCGACCCGGGTCGCCGCCCTCGCCCTGGTACCCTTGCGGCACGCCTGAGGCTAAAGTGTCGTGGCCGTGGGACAGCGGCTCAACGTTACCATCCCGGTCGCGCAAATGCGCGGCCGGGATGGTAGGAGTTCTCGGGCGGCGGCAGCTTAGGCTGTCACTGGAACGCCCCGGCACTGCAGGGGGCCACCCGCGTCACGCCATCGAAGTCGGTGAGCGGGCACCACGCCGTCACGCCCGCGCCGCGGGCCGGACTGCCCGTCGTCAGGTGAAAATCGAACCCCGCCGCGTTCGTGAACAGCGGATCGGTGTTCTCTAGGTTGAGGCTCGTGGCGAGACCCGAGCCGCCGATCTGCAGCGCTCCCGTAGACACGTTGCCCGTGAGCGTCGCTCCGGTCCCCGCCCCGGAGAACCACACCCCCGCCGTGGCCGGCTGGTAGAAGATGTTGTTCGCGATCACCAGGTTCGTCGTCGTGGTGGCGATGATGATCTGGGCGTCGCGGTTCGGGTTGGCGCCGGCGAACGTATTGTTCTCGATGTACAGGCCGTCCACCACCGTCCCCCCGCCGTCGTAGCGCTGGATCGCCCACCCGTGCTTGAGGTTGTAGAACACGTTGTTGCGGATCACCACGTTGGTCCCGATGCCGTTGTAGATCCCGTGGTCGTGATTCTGCCAGTAGTCGTTCGGCGGCGTGCACCCGTTCTCCCCGGGGCCCAGGCGCCCGATGTCGTGGATCAGGTTGCCCTCGATCACCAGGTTGGGCGCGTACGCGTCGATGGCGACGATGCCGCCCGTACTCCCGGTGCAGATGTGGCCGATGTCGTGGACGTGGTTCCCCACGACCGTCTGGTCGTGCCCGAGGTAGGTATCGATCCCGTAGCGGTTCGTGTTCCGCACCTCGAACCCCTCGACCCGGATGTACCCGCCCGGGATCGCGATGCCGGTGGTCGAGAGGTTGTTCTGGCCATCGATGACGGCCAGCCAGCGGTGCGCCGCCCGGAACACGATCCGGTTCGTCGCCGTCCCACTGCGACTGATCGTCACGATGGTCGCGCCGCCGGTGTACACGCCGTCGCCTACCAACACGCCGTCACCCGGGTTGACGATGTCGGCCGCGTGTTGGATCGTGGCGAACGGCTGCGCGGCGGTGCCGGGGTTCGCGTCGTTGCCGCTCGTGGCCACGTAGTAACACACGCCGGGGCTGGTATTCCCACAACCGGCCGGTGGCGGGGGCGGGGGCGGGGGCGGCAGCGTAATCGGTGTCGCGGCCTTCTCACACGCACCGGCGCCGAGCAGGCAGCTGACGAGCTGTATCGTAGCGAACGCCTGGAGCCGCATAACACCTCCGCCCGTAGGGCCAGAAGATCGAGAAGAGACGTCTCAACCAGCGTGCCGTCAATTCCGACCCGGGTCGCCGCCCTCGCCCTGGTACCCTTGCGGCACGCCTGAGGCTAAAGTGTCGTGGCCGTGGGACAGCGGCTCAACGTTACCATCCCGGTCGCGCAAATGCGCGGCCGGGATGGTAGGAGTTCTCGGGCGGCGGCAGCTGAGGCTGTCACTGGAACGCCCCGGCACTGCAGGGGGCCACCCGCGTCACGCCATCGAAGTCGGTGAGCGGGCACCACGCCGTCACGCCCGCGCCGCGGGCCGGACTGCCCGTCGTCAGGTGAAAATCGAACCCCGCCGCGTTCGTGAACAGCGGATCGGTGTTCTCTAGGTTGAGGCTCGTGGCGAGACCCGAGCCGCCGATCT
>QHUY01000171.1 GCA_003223415.1 Gemmatimonadota bacterium | reverse complement strand
CGACGAGGGCAAGATCGACTCGATCGCTCAGTCCTGGGCGGTCCTGTCCGGAGCCGCGCCCGTGAAGCACGCCGAGCGGGCCATGGACGCCGTCCGCACCCACCTTGTGCGGCGCGGAGCCCGGGTCGTGCTCGTGCTCACTCCCCCCTTCGACCAGTCGGCGCAAGACCCCGGTTACATCAAGGGATACCCGCCCGGGGTGAGGGAGAACGGCGGCCAGTACACGCACGCCGCGGTGTGGACGGTCATGGCGGTGGCCCGGCTCGGCAACGGGGACGAGGCGGTGGAGCTGTTCCACCTGCTGAACCCGATCAACCATACACGGAGCGCCGCGGACCTCGAGCGCTACAAGGCCGAGCCGTACGCCACCGCCGGAGACGTCTACGCTCACCCGGCCCACGCCCGGCGCGGCGGTTGGACGTGGTACACGGGCTCCGCGGGTTGGATGTACCGGGCGGGCCTGGAGAGCATCCTCGGCCTGAAGCGCCACGGTGCGAGCTTCGAGCTGGATCCCTGCATCCCCGCGGCCTGGCCCGAGTATTCCATCGTCTGGCGTTTCGGCCGCACCGGCTATGAGATCTCCGTTTCCAACCCGGAGCACCGCTGCCGGGGGATCGCGGAGGCCGAGCTGGACGGCCACCCTGTGGATCCCGCCGCCATCCCCCTCGTGGACGACGGCGCCACGCACCAGGTGCGCGTGGTGGTGGGGGAGCAGGCGCAGAGGACGCCGAGGACAGCCCCGTGGGGGACGGCGGCGCGGGCGTAGAGCCACTGGCCGCAAGAGCGATTGAGCCGTCCGGAAGACCATCTGAACGCGCTTCGCCTAAGCGTTAACGGACGCTCTTCGCCTGCCGCAGCCGAGCCCGGAGGGGTGAAACAGTGGCCGTCGCGTTCCGGCACGCGCGATCAGCCATACCGGGCGGAGGGCATGCCACCATTCTTGCCACCAGGCGTCATGCACGTGAGACGGCTCGAGCTCCAACTCTTGCCGAACTCGTGGTGAGTTGCGAGTTTACGTTCCTCCCGGCGCCGTAGCCAAGTGGTAAGGCAGAGGTCTGCAAAACCTCGATTCGTCGGTTCGATTCCGACCGGCGCCTCTCGGCACATGACTGGGTCCGCATAGCGGGTCCACCGCTTTACAGCAGGATCAAGCCACGCCTCAGGCCGGCCGTGACGGCCTCCGTCCGGCTCGTCACACCGAGTTTGTCGAAGATGGCCGCGATGTGAAACTTCACGGTGCGCTCGCTAATGGCCAGCCGCGTCGCGATCCCCTTGTTGCCGATGCCCTCCGCCAGCAGACCCAGTACCTCGAGCTCACGTGGCGTGAGGCGCGCTTCCGTGGCCGGCGGTGCGGTGCGCGCGGGGGCTGCACCTGCTCCCCCGGGGATGTCCTCGGGTCGCATGACGACAAACCCTGCTGCGACAGCCGCGATCGCGGCCCGGAGCTGGTTCGCACCGACGTCGACCGGCAGCACCGCGCGCACGCCTGCGTGCAGGGCCTCGCCGGTCCAGGACCCGGCTTCGTCGTGCACGACCGCGACCACCGGAGGTGACAGCCCCTCGGCGGCCAACGCCCGCAGCGCGCTTGCCGCGCGGTCGTCGTCGGGCCTGACTTCCACGACCACGACGTCGGCACCCTCCACGCCGACCAGCCGCTCGAGGTCAGCGACGGCGCGCGCCTGCCCGATGACCTCGAACCGATCGTCCCCCGCCAGCCGAGTGGCGAGCCCGGCCCGCGCCACGATCGAGTCGGCGATGACGAGGACGCGAATCACGCGGCCAATCGCAGGTCGCGCAGGAAGCGCTCCACGACGTCGCTCGGAATCGCCGCGGCAAGCCCTCTGAGAATCATGGTGTTCACACCCACGACCCGTCCGGCCGCGTCGCCGAGCGGGCCTCCCGAGTTACCGGGAAGCAGTCGCACGTCCGCGAGGATGAGCGGCGCGCCGCGGCGCGTCCGGGCGAGGGAATAGACGATCCCCGTCGTCACCGCCCCGCTCAGCCCGAGCGGGTTGCCGACCGCGAACACCAAGGCCCCCACCTTCAAGGCGTCGCTCGCGGCGAGTTCCGCCGGAAGGAGGCCCTCTGTGTCGGCCTCGAGGACCGCGAGGTCGCGTTGCCGGTCGGACGCCGCCAGCCGCGCCTTCAGGACCGCGCCGTCAGCCGATTCGATCACGACGCTGCGCCCCGTCGCCACGTGGGCGTTCGTAACGATAAGGCGCGGGCGCCACACGATTCCGGATCCGGTCCCGGGCGACCGGCCCCGCACCTGAACCGTGGCTCGGCGCAGTCGCTCGGCCACGGTCGCGAGCTCGGCGGCGAAGCTCATCGCGCCGGGCGTTCCGCGATGGATACGCTGACGGTCTGTGGTGCGCCGCCCCGCATCAGGCTGACGTCGACCGTGGAGCCGACACGCTCCGGCGCCAGCACCGGGAGCACGTCGCGGACGTCGGTCACGGGTTGTCGATCCACGGCCACGATCACGTCGCCGAGCTGAAGCCCGCCGCGCCCTCCCGGGCCGCTCGCGTCGACCGAGAGCACGATCAAGCCGGTCGATCGGGGCGGGTCGAGCTTGCTGGTGAGCGCGGCCGGTAGGTCGACTGCTTGGAGCCCGACGCCCAAGTAGCCCCGCGCGATCCGTCCCTTAGCAAGAAGGGCATCCACCACGCGGTTCACCACAGACAGCGGCAGCGCCAGCGCCACACCGCGCGCCAGGGCGGACGTGTTCAGTCCCACGACGTTCCCCTGCGTGTCCACGAGCGGGCTCCCGGAGAAGCCGTCATGAATCGTCATGTCGAGCTGCATGAGCTGTGCGATCTCGGCGCCGCGCCACGTGCGCCAGGGCTCCAAGATGGCGCCGATCACACCGAAGGTGGCGGAGGCCCCGCCGGCGCCCGTGCGACCGACCTGGAGCACGACGTGCCCGACCTTGGGCGAGCCGTGCTCGGCGAAGGACGCCGCCGGCGTCCCGGAGCCGTCGATCTTGAGCACCGCGATATCGGTGGCCCCGTCCCGGCCCGCGAGCGCGGCAGTGCGCGTACGGCCGTCGCGGAGGGTGACCGTGACGTCGTCGTCTCGTCGCACGGTGTGACTGGCGGTGACGACCACACCGGGCCGCCAATGCACACCGCTCGAGGCAATGCGCGGTCGGGCATTGACGGCGACGACGCTGGCAGCGGCGTGCTCCACCGCCGTTGCCAGATCGTCGGACAGGGCCTGGAGAGTGCTCGAGCGTTCACGACGCGAAGCAGACATGAGAGAGCGCGACCTCGGTTCGGGATTCGTCCGCGAAGATGGCGGCGCGGCACCGGGGCCGGTACTGGACGTTCGGGCAGGTAGGGCGGCGCGTCACTTCCAACAGCATGTCATGAAACCGTGAGCCGGGACCACCAGTACGTCTAGGCAGGTGGATCCACTCTCCAACGGAGGGAACGATGTACTGGGACGGCGTGATCGCGCGCAGGCATACACCTCCATCCGTTCAGATCGAACCGGACGTGGAGCATCGTCTCAGGCCTCCCCTTTCCGTCGCCGCTTCTTCTCG
>QHUY01000170.1 GCA_003223415.1 Gemmatimonadota bacterium | reverse complement strand
TGGCGCTGGCGCAACGGCGCAGCGTCCCCGTCGTGGTGGACCCCAAGTTCAAGCACTTCTTCGCCTACCGCGGGGCGACGGTGTTCAAGCCCAACCGGCGCGAGCTGGAGCAGGCGATGGGCGCGACGCTCGACCTGGCGCATCCCGACGCCCTGCCCACCTCGCTTGGCAAGCTGGGCGTGGATAACCTGCTCCTCACGCTGGGCGGTGAGGGGATGGTGCTCGTCACCAAGGACCAGCAGATCAGCCGCATCCCCGCGATGGCGCGCGAGGTGTTCGACGTCTCGGGCGCGGGCGACACCGTGACCGCGTGGGTGGGGACCGCGCTCGCGGCGGGGGCGAGCGTGCGTGAGGCGGCGCAGGTTGCGAACTACGCGGCCGGCGTCGAGGTCGGCAAGTCGGGCGTCGCCACCGTCGCGCCCGCCGAGGTGCTGGCGGCGCACGAGGCGATGTATGATCAGCTGGGGAGGCTGAGGAGGGGGGGGCTCCTTTGAGTGCGGAGTGCGGAGTGCGGAATGCGGAGTTTTTCGGGTGGGGATCATGGCGGACGATCTCGCCCTAAGAACTCCGCACTCCGCATTCCGCACTCCGCATTATATTCTGTCTCTCGCGGGCCCTTAGCTCAGATGGTTAGAGCAGCGGACTCATAATCCGTAGGTCCCAGGTTCAAATCCTGGAGGGCCCACGCTGACTAGTTCTCCTCGGCGTCTGAGCATCTCGGCGTCTAGGCGTCTAGCCTTTAGGGTGGTTAGCTCAGCTGGTTAGAGCGCCGGTCTCACATACCGGAGGTCACAGGTTCGAGTCCTGTACCGCCCATTCCCCAATGCGGAGTGTGGAGTGCGGAGTGCGGAGTTGACACCAGTGAGGTCAGCTCGCTCCGCACCACCCACCATAACACTCCGCATTCCGCACTCCGCATTCCGAATTTGACTTGATGCGCCGCATTCTCGTCGTCTCTAGCACCTACGTCGACCCCGCGAACCGGGGGAAGCTGCGCGCGCTCGCCGCCCGCGACCTCGACGTCACCGTCGGGGTGCCGCAGCGCTGGCGCGAGGCGGGGCTGGGGCGGACCCTCGAGGTCGGCTGGGAGCGCCAGAGCGGGGTCGAAGTGTTTCCCATTCCGGTGACGGGCTCCGGCAAGGTCGACCGGCTGCGCTACGCCGGCCGGGCCCTGGCGGCGCTGTTGCGGGACAAGCGGCCCGACCTGGTGCAGATAGAGGAAGAGCCGGGGACCCGGGCGGCGCTGCAGGTGGTGCGCGCGGCCCGCCGGCTCAAGATCCCCACCGTACTGTTCACGCGACAGAACGTAACGCCGTCGGACGGCCTGTTCGCCGCGTGGCGCCGCAGTCGTACGTTGCGGCGGCTGCGCGGCGCGATCGCCGGAAGCACGGCCGCGGCGGAGCTGGTGCGGGAGATCGCGCCCGACCTCCCCGTGACGGTCCTCCCCCAGCTGGGCGTCGCGGTGCCGCCGGTCCCCGAGCACGCGCTCCACGAGGGGCTCGCGATCGGGTACGTGGGGCGCTTGGTGCCCGAGAAGGGAGTCGATACTTTGCTGGAGGCGCTGGCGGAGATCCGCGGCGACCGCTGGCATCTGAGCGTGGTGGGCGACGGGCCGGCCCGCGAGCGGCTGGAGGCGCTCGCAAGCGAGCTTCGACTGGCGGCGCGGGTGCGCTGGGCCGGCGCGCTGCCGCCCGAGCAGATCGAGCGGCTGTGGCAGGACCTGGACGTGCTGGTGGTGCCGTCGCGCCGCTACGGCACGTGGGCCGAGGCGGCGCTGCACGTGGTGGCGGAAGCGATGGCGCACGAGGTCGCCGTGATCGGCACGGACGGTGGCGTCACGCCCGAGATCCTCGGCGATACCGGGGTGATCGTGCCGCCGGGCGAGGCGGGCGCGCTCGCGGCCGCGCTGCGCCGGCTCGCGACGCCGGCCGCGCGCCAGCCGCTGGTGCAGGCGGCGCGGGCAAGAGCGATGCGGCTGTTTTCGGAAGACGCCGTCGCGGAACGGACGCTGGAATTTTGGAGGAGCGTGCTCGGGTGAACGAGGAGCGTTCATGAAGTGCCGCATGTGCGGGGGCCAGAATCTGGTCGAGTTTCTCGACTTGGGCTCAACTCCTCCCGCGGACGAGTTCAAGACGGAGGCCCAACTTCGTGAGGCGGATGTCTACTATCCGCTCCAAGTCTATATGTGCGATGACTGCGGCCTCGCGCAGCTTGGCTTCGTGGTTTCGCCCGAGGTGCTGTACCGGAACGACTACCCCTACGAGTCGTCCACCACTGCGGCCGGCCGGGAGCACTGGACGCGGTTTGCCCGTTCGGTCGTGGCGCAGCTCGGCGTCTCGGCCAGCGAGTTGGTGGTGGACATCGGGAGCAACGTCGGCGTCCTGCTCGAGGCGTTCCAGACCCAGAAGATGCGCGTGCAGGGAGTGGACCCGGCGCCCGGCATCGCCGCCAGCGCAGTGGAGCGAGGCATTGACACGATCTGCGACTTTTTCGGTCCGGAGATCGCCCGGCGCATCGTGGGCGCGCAGGGGCGGGCGTCGCTGATCACCGGGACGAACGTGTTCGCCCACGTGGACGACCTGGCCAGCTTCATGCGTGGTGTGGACTGCCTGCTGGCGGACCGCGGGGCGCTGATCATCGAAGCCCCGTACTTCGCGAACTTGGTGGCGTACACCGAGTACGATACGATCTACCATGAGCATCTCTCCTACCTGTCGATCCGCCCGCTCGTCCCCTTCTTTCGCCGGTTCGACATGGAGGTGTTCAACGTCCAGCAGGTCGAGATCCACGGCGGGTCGTTCCGCGTCTTCGTGGGGCGCAGGGGAGTTCATCCCGTGTCGCCGGAAGTGGACCGTCTGCTCGCGCAGGAGCTGGAAACCCGGCTGCACGCGCCCGAAACGCTCCAGGCTTTCGCCCACTCGGTGCGGCAGAATCGGAAGGACCTCCTCTGGCTGCTGCATCGCCTCAAGAACGACGGCAAGAGCATTGCGGGCGTGAGCGCGCCGGCGAAGGGCATGACCTTGCTCAATTACTCCAGGATCGGCACGGAAATCCTCGACTTCGTGACGGAGAAGGCGCCGCTCAAGATCGGCCGCTTCACGCCGGGCTCGCACATCCCGGTGCGTCCCGACGCGGAGCTGCTACGGGTTCAGCCGGACTACGCGCTCCTCCTGGCGTGGAACTTCGCGGAGGAGATCATGCGGAATCTGGACGAGTACAGGCAGAAGGGCGGGCGCTTCATCATTCCCATCCCCACCCCCCGAATCGTATCCTGAGCCCCATGATGCGTCCTTCGGCTCGAGGAGGAAGCCAGTGAGAGTCCAACGCAGGAAACCGGCGTTCCGAGACGCGCGCGGCGTCATCACCGACATCCTCGACGGCGTGCGCGTCGACTGCGTCAGTCTGCTCAGCACGAAGAAGGGTGCGGTGCGGGGAAACCACTATCACAAGAAGACGACGCAGTACCTGTACGTGCTGGAAGGTCGGTTCCGGGCATTCGAGCAGCGCCGGGGCGGCCCGGTGGAGCAACGGGTGCTCAAGGCTGGCGACCTTTGGATCACTCCGCCTCGCCTGCGACACGCCATTCTCGCGCTGGAAGACGGAACGTTCGTGGCCTGTGCCCGCGGGCCACGGGCGGGGAAGGATTATGAGAACGATACCTACCGGCTCGCGGTCTCCCTCGTCGCCCGCCGCGGCTGACGTGCTGAAGCGCACGATCCCGGTT
>QHUY01000168.1 GCA_003223415.1 Gemmatimonadota bacterium | reverse complement strand
GTACGGCAGCGCGGCGAGGTCCCGCGCGGGCTCGATGCGCACCGCGGGCGCGGGCGCGTCGGTCGCGAGCAGCGTCGCGAACGGCGTCGTCCCCGCCGCCGCTCCCAAGGCGATCACTTCCGTCACTCCCGCGCTCCGCGCCGCCGGCGCGGCGCGGTCGAGGAACGGCGCCACCGTGACGAGCAACCGGGCCGCCGCGTTGCGGAGCTGATATGCCACGTCCTGCTCGGTCGCAAGGGAATTGACGGTAGTGACGACGCCGCCCGCGGCCAGGGCGCCGTAAAAGGCGAGCGCGAACTCGGGGCAGTTCGGCATGAACAGGCCGAGCACGTCGCCCGCGCCGAAGCCCCGCGCCCCGAGGGCAGCCGCGACCCGCTCGACGCCTCGGGCGAGCTGCCCATAGGTCAGCGTCCGGCCGCTGGGCCCGTCGATCAGGGCGGGCTTGTCGCCGAGCCCGGTCGCCCGCTGCAACACGAGGTGGTGCAAGGGGACGTCGGGCACCGTGATGTCGGGATGCCGGCTCCTGAAGATCATGACCGGCCATCCCGCGCGATCATGGCACCGGCCGCCCCGGGGCGACCGGCCGGTACGTCACGCCCAGCTGGTCGAACAGGAACGCGAACGCGTCCGCCTGACCGGCAATTTGCTCGTCGAGCGGCGTGCCGAATCCGTGCCCTTCCGCGCTGGTCCACAACAGCACCGGAAGTCCCGAGCTCGTGGCCGCCTGGAGCCGAGCCGCCATCTTGCGCGAGTTGGCCGGGTCCACCCGGCCGTCGTGCTCCCCTGTGCGGAGGAAGACGGCGGGATACTTCACGCCGTCCCGGACGTGGTGGTACGGCGAATACGCGTACAGCGCCCGGAATTGGTCGGGATCTTTCACGCTGCCGTACTCGGTCGTGTTGAACATCCCGTTGGGGAACAGCTCCATTCGCAGCATGTCGTAAATGCCGACTTCCGACACGACCGCCCGGACCAGCTCGGGATGCTGGGTAAGCGCGGCGCCCATCAACAACCCGCCGTTGCTGCCTCCCACGATCGCCAGCCGACCGGGGGTTGTGTAGTCGTGGTCGATCAGCCAGCGGGCGCAGGCGCTGAAGTCATCGAACACGTTCTGCTTGTGGGTCAGATTTCCGGCGCGGTGCCACTCTTCGCCGTACTCCCCGCCGCCGCGCAGGTTCGCGACCACGTACACGCCGCCCTGATCGAGCCAGACGCGGCGGCGCACCGAAAAGTACGGCACTTCGCTGGCGCCGAACCCTCCGTACCCGTAAAGGATCGTCGGATTGCGCCCGTCGAGCTTCGTGCCTTTACGGCGCACGATGTTCATCGGGATTTTCGTCCCATCGCGCGACGTGGCAAACTCGCGCACCACCTCCACGTCACTGAAGTCGGCGGGGGACGTCACGAACAGCGCCGTCCGTCGGGCGGCACCCCGCACGGGGTCGTAGCGGTACCAGGCCGGCGGCTCCGTGTAGCTGGTCGCGAGATACAGGATCGCGTCTCCGTCGTCGCGCTCGACGTCGAGCACCGACGACACAGGCGGGAGGGGAACGCGGATCTGGCGTCGCGCCCGGAGATCCACGACGCGAAGCCCGGACGGGCCACCCGCCACGTCGGAGATGTACAGCCGCGACGGGGTCACGACGATGCCTTGAATCGCGGCACTGTCCTGCGTCGCCACTACCTCCGCAGCCGCGAGCTCGGGACGCTCGAGCGACACGCGCAGCACCTTCCCCCGCGGCGTGCCTTGCAACGACACGAGGTAGAGGAAGCCGTCCGCGCCCAGCGCCGCTCGCGTCACGCGATCCGCGAACCGCGTGACCTGGGTCCACCGGCCGGCAGGCCCCGCGACGTAGTGCGCGAACTCGCCGCCGTCGCCGTTCGCCACGGTGGCGAGGAAGTGGCGCCCATCGTCGCTGCGCGTCAGGGTGATCTCGGCGATGCGTGGGAAGTCCTTGCCGATCACGTACGCGTCCGCGCTGTCCGGCGCGCCCAGCTTGTGGAAGTACACCTGCTGGTAGAAGTGGAGGTCGCCTTCCGGCCGCTCGCCGGGGTGCGGGTAGCGCGTGTAGTAGAAGCCGCTGTCCCCGCTCCACGCCATGCTGCCCAGCGCGGTGGGAAACTGGATGTGGGCGATGGTGTCGCCCAGCTCGCGGCTCGTGCCGGTCTCGAACACGTGCAGCGTCCCGTCCTCGGAGCCGCCCCGCGACAACGAGACGGCCACCAACCGGCCGTCGCGCGACGGCACGAAGAAGTCGATCGTCGTGCCGCCCGTGGGGTCGAATGCGTTGGCGTCGAGCACCACGCGCGCGCTGCTGGGATCGTCCGCCGAGCGCAGCGTGACGAGCAGCGGCTGCTGCTTCGAGGGCTGGAAGTTGACGGCGAAGAGCAACCCGCCGTGCCGCTCGAGCCCATAGTAGGTCGCCGACGAGGCGGAGAGCAGGTCGCGCAGCCGCTGGGCGATCGCGCCGCGCGCGGGCAGGGCGTCGAGCACGGCGCGCGTGTGGGCGTTCTCGGAGTCGCTCCACGCCCGCACAGCGGGGTCGCTCCAATTCTCGAGCCAGCGGTAGTCCTCCCCGACGGTGACGCCGTGGTACTCGTCCGTCACCGGTCTCCGGACCGCGGTCGGCAGCGGGGCCGCCCCCTGGGCCGGGGCGAGGGCCGGGTGCACGCCCAGGACGATGACGGCCAGTCCGAGGTGTCGAGTGCGCGGGAACGGGGTCACGTGGACCTCCTTGCGTGGCAGCGCGAGGTCGGAGCTGACGGGCTCGGAGCGCCGCCCCGGGCGTTATACTACCGCACCTTTCTGCCGGGGGGAACGCCCGTGCGTTTCTGCACCACCGCCCTGCTCGCCCTGGTCGCGGCCGCACCGCTCGCTGCCCAAGGGCCCCGGTTCGAGATCACGGTGAGCCCGGCCGTCCGCAACTCCCCTGTCACCGGGCGCGTGTACGTGTTCGTGAGCCGCCGCAACGACGAGGAGCCCCGGCTCCAGGTGCACCACGAAAGCGACTGCACGCCCTTCTTCGGGGTGGACGTGAGCGCGCTCGCCCCCGATGCGGTGGCCGCGATCGACGGGGCGACCCTCGGCTATCCCGTCGCGAGCCTCAAGGCCATCCCCCCGGGCGACTATTACGTGCAGGCGCTGTTGAGCGTGTACACCGAGTTCCACCGCGCCGACGGCCACACCCTCTGGCTGCACGACGACCAGTGGGAAGGCCAGCAGTTCAACAAGTCGCCGGGCAACCTGGTGAGCGACGTGCAGCGGGTGCACCTCGACCCGCAGACGGGCTACACGGTGCGCCTGTCGCTCGTGCGCGCGCTGCCGCCGATCGAGCTGCCACCCGACACCCGCTGGGTGAAGCACATCAAGATCCAGAGCAAGCTGCTCTCCGACTGGTGGGGCCACCCGATGTACCTCGGCGCCACCGTGCTGCTGCCGCGCGATTACGAGCGCGACACGACGCGCCGCTACCCGACGGTGTACCAGCAGGGCCATTTCACTGTCAACCCGCCGTTCGGGTTCTCGACGGACAGCGCGGAAGAGACGCCCGAACAGCGCGCGGCGCGGCTCGCCCGCACCCTGCGGGAGCCCGGGTTCGAGTTCTACCGTGCGTGGCGCTCCGACCGCTTCCCGCGGATGATCGCGGTCACGTTCCAGCATCCTACGCCCTACTTCGACGACTCCTACGCGGTGAACTCGGCCAACAACGGCCCCTACGGCGACGCGATCATGCGGGAGCT